>JANLUG010000479.1:0-2241 GCA_031363335.1 Gammaproteobacteria bacterium | reverse complement strand
TCATCCTGATGACCGACGGCGCAAGCAACGCGGGCGAAGTACCGCCCGAGAAGGCGGCGCAACTCGCGCGCGTGGAAGGCGTGAAGATCTACACCGTCGGCGTCGGCGCGGAAGAGTTGAAGGTGCCGGGCTTCTGGGGCGAGATCGGCGGCCGCATCGTCAATCCGTCCGCGGACATGGATACAAAATCTCTGGAGCGCATCGCCGCCACGACCGGTGGACGTTTCTTCCGCGCCCGCGACACGGCGGAGCTGTCGAATATTTATCAGTTGCTGGACGCGATCGAACCGACCGCACAAGAGGCGCGTAATTTTCGTCCGGTGCGATCGCTGTTTCACTACCCGCTCGCCGCCAGCTGGGCGCTGTGGCTGATCGTGTTGGGCTTCGGCACGCGTCGAGGTGCGTATGTCGGCGCTTGATCTGGCCGCGTTCCACTTCCTTCGACCCTGGTGGCTACTCGCGCTGATCGCTGCTGTCGCGATGGCATTGCTGGCGGCGCGCGCGCAGCGCAGCCGGTCGCGCTGGGAATCAATCATCGACGCAGAGCTGCGCGATGCGTTGATCGAACGCGCATTGAAGAAGAGCGGTCCGCTGTTGCCGCTGGCAATGGGTATTGCACTCGCGATAGCCAGCGTGGCGCTGGCCGGACCGACGTGGCAACGCCTACCCCAACCCATCGATCAGAAGACTGACGCGCTCGTGGTCGTGCTCGACCTTTCGCTGTCGATGTACGCAAAAGACGTGGAGCCGTCCAGGTTGGTACGCGCACGACACGCGGTCACCGACATTCTACGCACGCGTACTGAGGGGTTTACCGGCCTCGTCGCATACGCAGGCGATGCACATACCGTAGCGCCGCTCACCGACGACGTTCGCACCATCGAGAATCTGTTAGCGGCTCTCAATCCCGAAATGATGCCCGTATTGGGCAGCAACCCACGCGCCGCATTGGAACTGGCGCGGACGCTCATGCACAGCGCCGGAATGTCACAGGGCCGCATTCTGCTGGTGACGGACGGCGTGGATCGGATCGTCGACGTGTCAACGGAAGCGTCGCCGAACTTTCCGATCTCGATACTCGGCATCGGCACCCCTGCGGGCGCGCCGATTCCGCTCGACTTCGTCGATCAGCCCGGCCGTTTTCTGACCGACCGCCAGGGCAACACCATCGTCGCGAAGCTCGACGACGGTCGCCTCACCGCACTCGCGCAGATGTGCAACGGCCGCTATCTCACCGCGGGCGCCGACGACACGAATCTGGGACAGCTGCTCGACACGCCGCTGCCGGCAGCCGACGACGAACGCCGCCTCGAGGGCAAGTTCGATCTCTGGTCCGACTCCGGCTACTGGCTGGCGCTTCTGCTGATCCCGTTTGCACTGTTGAACTTCCGTCGCGGCGCGGTGGCGGTCTTCGTGTGTGTGCTGCTACCGCCGCCGGCACACGCGAGCTGGTGGAACGATCTCTGGCAGACGCCTGATCAACTGGGTTTCCAGGCGTTGCAGGAAGGCGAACCCGAACGCGCCGGCACGCTGTTCGAGAACCCGCAGTGGCAAGGCGTCGCGGACTATCGAAGCGGCAACTTCGGCGGCGCCGATCAGAAATTCGCAACCGACGCATCGCCAACGGGAAGCTACAACCGCGGCAACGCGCTGGCTCATCAGGGCAAGCTGCAGGACGCCATCGCCGCCTACGACGAAACACTTCGCGCAAAGCCCGACGACGAAGACGCCGCCTTCAACAAAGCGTTGGTCGAGAAGCTGCTCGAGAAGAAGCAGTCTGCCGACAAGGACGGTCAGGAATCGCAAAACAATCGCGATCAGTCGCAATCGGAGCAATCGCGCGAACAGAATTCCGCCGGCAATCCAAACAGCGACGAGTCGCAGCCGCGCAAAGGCGAACAGGCGATCAAGCCGCCGGACAAGAAACAGCAGAAATCCGACCAGGACAAATCGCAGCCGAGCGATGAGCAGAAGCAGGAAACGGCGCAACGCGAGGAACCGCGCGACGAGCAACGCGATGCGCTCGAGCAATGGCTGCGCCGCGTGCCGGACGATCCTTCCGGCCTGCTGCGGCGCAAGTTCCAGTACGAGACGAACGAACGGCTGCGCAGCGGCGCGACGGATCCGCGTGATCAGGAGCGGATCTGGTGAGGCGGATCCTCTACGCGCTGGTACTGCTGCTGGCGCCGGGCTTGTCGTTCGCGCGATTCGAGGCGAGCGTCGATGCAACGACCATTTCCG
>JANLUG010000165.1:0-4068 GCA_031363335.1 Gammaproteobacteria bacterium | reverse complement strand
GTTCGCTGGTCGGCGCACGCGGCGCGTACCGGCTGACGCGAGCGGTTGCGAGCCTACCGCTCCCGGACGCAGTTCACCCCGTGCTCGCAGCGCGGATCGATCGGTTGTCGGAGCTCGACAAGCACGTGCTCCAGGCGGCGGCGGTGATCGGCAAAAGTTTTGGCGAGCGGATCCTCGCGCGCGTGGTGGACCTCTCCGAACCCGAACTCGACGAGTCGTTGCGCAGTCTTCAGGATGCCGAATTCCTGTACGAAACCGCGCTCTACCCACAGCGCGAATTCACGTTCAAGCATCCGCTCACGCAGGAAGTGGCGCTTGGCACACAGCCGCGCGCCCGGCGCGCGTCCCTCCACGCCATGGTTGCGAAGGCATTGATCGAAATCCATGCGGGCAAGCTTGCCGAACACGCCGCGCTAGTGGCGCATCACTTCGAAGACGCCGGGGATGCGGCCGAGGCAGTTCGTTGGCACGAGCGCGCCGCCGGTTGGCTCGAAGTCCGTGACCTGCACGCGGGTCGGTATCACTGGGAACGGTTGCTCGAATTGGTGGGTGCCGAGCCGGTGTCTGTGGAACAGGCGCGCGCTGCGTTGCACGCCTGCGGTCGACTCGTGGTTTTGAGCACAATGCTTGGCTTCGACTTCGCCCGAGGCGAGGCGCACTACCGACGCGGCCGTACGCTGGCTTCACATCTGGAGGAGCCGGATTTGGAAGTCGCGCTAATAGGTTGCTTCGCTCGATTCGCGATGTTCCATTACAAGGTGCCGAGCGCGGTCGAGGCAGCGGAAGAGGCGCTTCGCCTGGCACCGCGCGCCGTTGACCCCGGCCCATACTCGGATGTGATCTACGCTGTCGCGAACACCTTGATGAACGCGGGCCGGCCTGCTGACGGGCTCGCGGCAGTCGATGCTGCCCTCGCCAATGGCAAGGTCACGTCGAGTACTCCCGCCGCTCTCGCGCGACTGTTGACCGTTCGTGGCGGCTTGCTCACGCGGGTCGGTCGTCTCGCCGAAGCGCGGTCCTCGCTCGAGCATGCGGCCGAGCTTCTGTCAGACGTGCCCGAGTTGCTGCTCGTCCTCACCACACAATTGGTCCAGATTGGCGAACTTGTGGCAACGGGATTTCCCGAAGGCTCGCTCGAGCGTATTGCCCTTTTCGTTGCCCGGGCAGATGAATTCGGCGTGCACAATTTCCGAATTCAGGGTCGAGTCCAGCTGGCGCGCGCTGAACTCTTCGGCGGCCGTCCTGACGCGGCACTCGAGACGATCGAAGCCGGCATCGCGATCGCGGCAGAGATTGGTATGGCGAGCGGCATGGAGTCTCAGCGCGTGCAGGCGCGTCTCGCGCGCGGCGAGGTCGCGCTCGCTCGGGATCTGGTTGAGCGTCTGGTCGCAGCATCGCGGGGTGCAGGTCCTGGATTCATGACGCTACTTGCGCTCGCAGAAGTGCTGATTGCTTCCGACGCAAAGGGTGAGCGTACTCGAATCGAGTCAGCCCTGAACGAAGTGGCCAACACCGCGGAAGACTCCTGCTTCCCCAGGTTGCAAGCGATGTGCTGTACCGAGCGTGCTCACCTCGCCCGCGCGCTCGGCGACGAAAACCGCCGGCAGAGCGAGTTGAACGAGGCATTGCGCATTTACACCGCGATGGATGCGACCGGGTGGATGGAGCGAATTGCCGAGGAACTTGCCTCGTGAATTGTCGCGCGACTCCGATGAAACGTTGCCTCGCGGCCCATCAACGCAAAGACGGCGGCCGTCCGACCGGAACCCTGTGTGACAGCGCCCGAACGGATGGATTGGGGGGCGCCGCACGAAGCTTTCGTACCGCGCCCCGAACGATGGATGTTGCCGATCTGAGGAACAGAACGGCCAGCGCGGCGCCGACGATGATGTCATGCCACGCTGAACGAGACGCCCACACGCCGACGAAGATAGGGGGCATAAACCACCTGTTGGTGAATCGGGCTGAGTATCACGCGGCTACCCAGCGAAGCGGAAGCAACTGTTGAGTTCGCCTGGGTTGTTGAATCAGCTGAACGGCGGATGGGTGTCGTCGCCGACATGGCAGCCGCGGGGCGGGCGCGTCATGCCATTGAGCATCAACGCAACGGTGCTGAAATTCCCCGGCTAAACGCGACATTCGTGCGCTACTTTTGTTCTTCACACGCAACAGCGAGTAAGGTTGCTGAGGTCATCCAAGGCGTCTGGTCACATGAAAGCGATCGTCCTGCGGATTCTGAGTTCTTCGATGCAACTCGGGCTTGGGGTGTTGCGGCGGTTGGACTACTACTTCGGCGAAAGTGTGGTCAACCTGCATCCGGCTAAAGGCTCCGACGATCCCTACGCGTCCTTCAACACGCTTCGCGAACGCGGACCGATCCTGCGCTCGTACGCATGGGGTGGTTGGATCGTCAGCGGTTACAAGGAGGTCACTGAGCTGCTCCGCGACCCACGCGTCAGCAACGACATACGCGGCAACAAGCTACTTGGCCGTGTCGTGAGATTCGCGGCCGGTGGTCTTCCTGTACTGAATGTCGATGACCCTACGATGCTCGGGGTAGACGCACCCGACCATACACGCTTGAGAAAACTCGTGGCACACGGGTTCCTCCACAAATACATCCAGTCGTTGGCGCCCTCCATCGAACTCATGGTCGACGAATTACTCGATGCCATTGCACCTGATGCGGAACGGATCGAGATCATGCGGGCAGTGGCAAAACCGCTCCCCGCCATCGTCATCGCCGAGATGATGGGAGTGCCTCAAGGTGAACGACATCTGTTCGAAAGCTGGTCCGACGCGCTGCTGGGCGCTACCGACATCGTCAATCCCGCCAATATCCGAAGATCCGCCGAAGCGACTCTGGAGATGCGGGAGTATCTTGCCAAGCTGACTGCCGCAAAGCGCCTCAATCCCGGGCAGGACTTGATTTCGCAGCTGATCGCTGCCGAAGAAGACGGCGATAAACTCACGCTCGATGAGCTCTATTCGAACTGCATTCTGCTGCTCGCAGCCGGTCACGAAACGACGACGCGCCTCATTGGCAACTGCCTGTTTCTGCTGATGCAGCACCCGGAGCAGATGGCGGCAGCACGCCGTAGCGAAGCGGACCTGATGAATGCGATCGAAGAGAGCTTACGTTTCGAACCGCCGGTGTTGTTCACCGCGCGTACGATCAAAGAGTCCATCTCGATGCACGGATTGACCCTCGAGCCGGGTCAACTTCTATTGCTGTCGATCGCAGGAGCCAATCGCGACCCGGCCGCGAATGCAGACCCGGACAGGTTCGACGTCGAAAGGCAAAAAGTGGTGCATGTGAGTTTTGGCTACGGAATTCATCTCTGTTTGGGAATGTCGCTCGCTCGTCTCGAAGCAAAGATCGTGTTCACCAAATTGTTCCAACGTTTTGCATCTCTCAAATTCGCTGAAGCCAGGCCGAACTGGGGGCACTATCCGATGTTCAGAGGATTGGAGACCCTGACAGTCGAGGCGAGGCGCGCTGGGCTTCGATCTCCGAGCAAAGCAGCCGTCGGTTGACGGATAGCGATATAGCCGGCCCACTGCCGCCCATCGTGCCGACGAAACACTTCAACGCATCGTTGATCCTGCACGTTTCTGGCAGAATGGCGTCGTGGCCAAACCACCCTCCCGCGAACTGAAAACCCAACACGATTCTGTACTTTTGCTCGAAGCAGTTAGCTTCGCTGCGCGCAAGCATCGCCTGCAACGTCGAAAGGACACGGACGCGTCGCCTTACATCAATCATCCGCTGCGTAGTCGCGTCATACTCAGCACAATTCACCAACAGGTGGGTTATGCGCCCTATCCTCCGACCGCCCGATCGACATTGGCGCCCCACTGACCGGCACGATGGCCGCGAACTCCCAGGAGGAAATGGGCGAACGAGGCGGCGTCCGTAAACTGCGCCCGGACGGACTCGGTCCAGGCATCACCGGGGAGGCGCTCAGTGACATGCCGGGCCGCGTGCCGGGCGACCTCGGACTGTGCCCTGCAGCGTATCTGCTAGGTCCTCCATCGTAGCTGTGCGACCAGACTTCTTCGTCGTCC
>JANLUG010000412.1:0-1548 GCA_031363335.1 Gammaproteobacteria bacterium | reverse complement strand
CTGCGCTGACACCGGCAGCGGATCACTCGCGATAAGTTCAACGCGTCGGTTGCGCGCGGAGTAGCTCAGATCAAAGAACTCGAAAAAACCACGTGTGCCAAGGATCGCATACGACATCGCGTGGTTGACGAAGCCGACGCTCGCGAAGATGTCGAAGAAAAAGCCGAAGAACGTCAGGCCGACGAATGCCGTGCCGAGCATCGCCAGATTCGCGACGACGAATACGGAGTCGATGTCGCCGGCCGGCTCACCGCGGTAGAACGCGAACGTCGTCAGCATCACCAGCAGCATTGCGAGGACGTACTTTAATCCCGCCGGCGGCGTCCTTATGGCGCTGTTGGCGATCAACGCTTCCGTGGCCTCAGCCATGACTTCGACACCGGGCATCACCGGATCGACCGGCGTGGGCTTCGCGTCGTTGAGTCCGGACGCCGTGAAGCCGATCAACACGACGCGATCGTTCAATGGAGGCAGCGCAGTCGCCGCGTCACGGCATACGGGCTTGCCTTCGCTCAGCAGATCAGCCGCGCTGATGCGCGGCAGCCGCGTTTCCTCCCGCCAGTTCGGCCGCACGCTGGCAGCAAAACGCTGCGGCAGCTCCGGCGCAACCGTCATCGCTAGCCGCAACGGCAGCGACGGCAAAGCCCAATCGCCGACCGTCTCGCGCAGGGGCAGGTCGCGCAACACGCCGTCTTCGTTGCGCGTGACGTTCGCAACCGCGCTGAACCGGGCCATCGCCTCGCCGTACGGCAGCAGCAGCGCGACGGTGGGGTCGCGCAGCGGCGGATGCTTCAACGCAAACGCACCGGGCGCCGCCGAAATACGCAGCGGCGAGCCTTCGTCATAGTCCGGATGCAGGCGCGTGGATTCGAAGACGAACCGCCCCGCACCGCCCTTCGCCATCGCCTCCAGAATCCGATCGCCGTCGCGATCGACCTGCGAACGGTCGATGAACAACACGTCGAAGCCGACCGCGCGCGCACCGGCACGATCGAGTTCGTCCAACAGATCGGCATGGCGCTGCCGGCTCCACGGCCAACCGCCTTCGCCGCGCGCGCGGAAGAACTCGATCGAGCATTCGTCGATTTCCACCACCACGACGCGTCCGCTCGGTTGCGGCTCGAACGGGCGCCACCGCACGACGCTGTCGAAGATCGCATCCTCAGCCGCGTTCAGCGAACGCGCGTAGGTCCAATCCCAGCCCAGCCAGCCGATCGCACCGATCGCGAGCAACGGGTAAAAAGCGAACTTCAGCCACAGTGCGAATCGCGAGAACGGCCGCCGATAGCTGCGTTCGACTTTGCTCCATCCGCTCATGAAGCCGTGACCGAGCGTCGCCAGAGTGGCGTCGATCCAGGACAGCAGACGGTTTTTGACGCTGCCGGGCACGTCAGTCAGGCGATTGGACTAAGGGATGCGGCGGGAATTCTCCTTCGACGATCGCGAGAAACCGCTTCGCCGCCTCCGACAGCGGTTTGTGTTTTTTGTAGTAGATGCCGACCGTGCGGCGGATGACGCCAAATTCGAGCGCAGGCAACGCGACGAAGC
>JANLUG010000408.1:0-1026 GCA_031363335.1 Gammaproteobacteria bacterium | reverse complement strand
CGTGGTCCTCGACCTCGAGGTGCGGCTGATGAAGTCCGCAGAACAGAACGACGAAGCGGCAACGAAGCTGCTGCAACCCAGTTAGCGTCAGGAGTAACGAACGATGATGTCAGCACTGTGGGTGAGCAAGACCGGGCTCGCAGCCCAGGACATGGCTCTGCACACGATCTCCAACAACCTGGCGAACGTCAGCACGGTCGGTTTCAAACGCGACCGCGCAGTATTCGAAGACCTGCTGTATCAGATTCAGCAGCAACCGGGCGCGCAGTCGTCGCAAGACACGACGTTGCCGTCGGGCCTTCAACTGGGCACCGGTGTGCGGATCGCGGGCACGCAGAAGATGTTCAGCATGGGCGGCATGCAGAACACGCAAGCGCCGCTCGATCTCGCGATCGACGGGAAGGGCTTCTTCCAGATTACGATGCCTGACGGCAGCATCGGCTACACGCGCGATGGCGAGTTCCGCATGGACCAGGACGGTCAGCTTGTCAATTCGCAGGGCCATCCACTGCAACCGTCGATCACGATTCCGCCGGATTCCGACACGATCACGATCGGCACCGACGGCACCGTCAGCGTAATGACGAAAGGCAATCCCGCCGCGACGCAGGTCGGCACGATCGAAGTCGTCAGCTTCGTCAACCCGGCAGGGTTGCAGGCCGACGGCGGCAATCTGTTCTCCGAGACACCGGCGAGCGGTTCGCCGCAATCCGGCACGGCCGGCACGAACGGGCTCGGGCAGATCATGCAGGGAAATCTGGAGACATCGAACGTCAGCGTCGTCGAAGAGCTCGTGAACATGGTCGCGGTGCAGCGCGCCTACGAGATGAATTCGCGCGTGATTTCCACCTCTGACCAGATGCTCCAGAACCTTACCCAGAATGTTTAAGGGGCGTTTGATGCGTAGTGCTCTGGTGCTATCGGCGCTGGCGTTTCTGATGGGCGGGTGCATCGAGATGGAACCGAGGCGCCCCGAACCGAGCTATCAACCGGCGTATCCGTTGTTGCCGCCGCCGCCGGCGCCGC
>JANLUG010000346.1:0-2037 GCA_031363335.1 Gammaproteobacteria bacterium | reverse complement strand
AGTGGTCGATTCCGTGAAAGGCATACTGCCGGCGTTGCGTTCGCAGATGCCGGCGGGAATGTCGGTGGACGTGGTCTACGACCGTTCGCAGACGGTGCGCTCGTCGGTGCACGACGTGAAAGTGACGCTCGCGCTGTCGCTCGTGCTCGTCGTAATGGTGATTTTCGTATTCCTGCGCAACGTTCGTGCGGCGATCATCCCGAGCATTGTGATTCCGCTGTCGTTCGCCGGTACGTTCGCGGTGATGTACATGCTGAATTTCAGCATCGACAACCTGTCGCTGATGGCGCTGACGTTGTCGGTCGGCTTCGTCGTGGACGATGCGATCGTGATGCTCGAGAACGTCAATCGTCACGTCGAGCACGGCGAATCGCCGCTGACGGCGACGCTCAACGGCGCGAAGGAAATCGGCTTCACCATCGTTTCGATGACGATTTCGCTGGCCGCGGTATTCATACCGGTGCTTTTCATGAGCGGCATCGTCGGCCGGCTGTTTCACGAGTTCGCGATCACGATCATCACGGCGATTCTGATCTCAGGTGTGCTGTCGCTGACGCTGACGCCGGTGCTGTGCAGCAAGCTGTTACGCCCGATCGCGCCGGGCGCGGCCGATGAAGACACGCGCTTCGACCGCGTGAGAGCTGCCTATGCGGAATCGTTGAACTGGGTGCTCGAGCATCGTTCGGCGGCATTGCTCGCGTTGCTCGTGTCGTTGCTGCTGACCGGCGTGCTGTACGTGTTCGTGCCGAAAGGATTCATCTCGAACGACGACACCGGCATGCTCGTGGCAACGACCGAAGGGGCGCCGGATATCTCGTTCGACGCGATGTCGCGCAAGCAACAGCAGGCGATACGCACCATCGCCGAAGACAAACGCGTTGCCAGAACCATCGGCTTCGTCGGCACCGGCGGGCCGAACGGCACGCTGAACAACGGCCGCATCCTGGTGGCGCTGACGCGGCAGTCGGAACGGCCGCTGGCGCAGCAGGTTCTAGAAGACTTGCGTCCGCGGCTCGACGGCATTCCGGGGCTGAAGGTGTATCTGCAGAACCAGCCCGCGCTGCGCATCGGCGGATTCGTCAGCAAGAGCGAATTCCAGTACGCGTTGCTCGATGCCGACATGAACGAGTTGATTCAGTGGGTGCCGAAGCTCGTCGACCGGCTGAACCACTCGGCCGCCGTGGTGGACGTGAACACGAACCTGATTCTCGACAATCCGAAGGTGCAGATCAGCATCGATCGCGAACGCGCGTCGCGGATGGGCGTGAGCGCCGACCAGATCGAACAGGCGTTGTTCACGGCGTATGGCGCGCGCCAGGTGTCGACGATCTATGCGTCCACCGATCAGTACGCGGTCATCATGGAGCTGCTGCCGGAGTTTCAGCGCGATCCGGATGCGCTCGGGCTGCTGTATGTGCGCGGCACGAGCGGTGCGTTGGTGCCGTTACGGGCGCTGGCGGAGTTCAAGAATGTCAGCGGACCGCTGACGATTTCGCACGTCGGACAGCTGCCGTCCGCCACGCTGTCGTTCAACCTCGCGCACGGCAAATCGCTGGGCGACGCGGTTGTTGAGATCGAACGCGCGAAAGCGGAACTGGGCACGCCGGATACGCTGATCGGCCGCTTCCAGGGCACCGCGCTCGCATTCCAGTCGTCGCTCGCAGGTATGGGATTGCTGCTGGTGCTCGCGATCGCGACGATTTACCTGGTGCTCGGTGTTCTCTACGAGAGCGCAGTGCACCCCTTGACGATTCTGTCGGGGCTGCCGAGCGCGGGATTAGGCGCGCTGTTGACGTTGCTGCTGTTCGGCAAGCAACTCGATCTCTACGCGTTCCTGGGTCTGATCCTGCTCGTGGGTGTGGAGAAGAAGAACGCAATCATGATGATCGACTTCGCGATCGAAGCGCAGCGCGTTCGTCATCTAGACGCCGAGACCGCCATCCTTGACGCGTGCCTGCTGCGATTCCGTCCGATCATGATGACCACATTTGCGGCGCTGTTCGGCACGCTGCCGATCGCGCTCGGTTGGGGCGCCGG
>JANLUG010000318.1:0-2055 GCA_031363335.1 Gammaproteobacteria bacterium | reverse complement strand
GTTCAAGCTCTGCCGCTACCCGGTCAGGGAGATGGACGCACCCGCAGAGCACGAGTGCACCCATCATTACCCAACCAGTGCGACGGACGAAGCGCACGACTATTGCGAAGCGCCGGTCGGCGCAGGCGTCGGGTTCGTGTTGTAGCGATGCCCACCGCTGCCCTGGCAAATCCCCCACTCCGCGAGGCATGCCACGCCGCCGCCCGTGACTGCAACGATGACCCAGAACCATGGATTATCCAGGCTCTCCAGCGTGCCGATATCGGAACTGTCGAACGGCGATACGCCGTAGAACCGCGTGACGTGATTCCCAGCGCCGTTGAACTGCACGTCGACGAGCGGCATCGAACGCCAAGGCTGACGGACACCTGATGCATCGTTCATGAGGCCTGACGCCTCCGCGTGCATCTGAAAACCAAACGTCAACGAGCTGCGGTCCTGATGTCCGCCGAAGCTCTTGTGAAGATACAGCCCGAAGCTCGGCGAACTCTCCAGATCGGACCACGATCCCCGCTCGCCCGCGACCGCCGCGGCGCTGAACAGGACACACGCAACTCCCGCTATACACTTCCACATGTCGACTTCCTCTCCAGTCAAATGGCACGATGATTCTTGCCGCGACATCGCACGCCAGTCATGACCGAGTTGCGACGGAACTGTGACCGCTAAACACATCCAGCCAGGCACGCCATGGATCTCTACGACGTCATGCACACCACGTTTGCCGCGCGCGACTTCGTCGATGAGGACGTTCCCGATGCGGTGATTCGTCGCATCCTCGATAACGCGCGCTTCGCCGCGAGCGGCGGCAACCGGCAAGGCTGGAAGGTGATCGTCGTAAGGAACCAGCAGACTCGCGAAGCGTTGGGGCCGCTGATGACGAGCGCGGTGCAACGCTACGCGGCACAGGTCAGAGCCGGCGAATCACCGTGGAACACCATCAATCCGACGCGGCTGACCGACGCCGAGATCGCCGCAAGCGCCGTACCCGAAGCGATGATCCGCAAACTCACATTCGCGCCGGTGTTGTTGTTCGTGTTCGTGGATCTCGCGCTGGTCGCGTCGTTGGATCGCAACGCGGACCGCATCGGTGTGGTGTCCGGCGGCTCGATCTATCCGTTCGTGTGGAACATCCTTCTCGCAGCGCGCAACGAAGGTTACGGCGGCACGCCGACGACCTTCATCGCGGACAAGGAGAAGGAACTCCAGAAGCTGTTGGGCGTACCGAAGCAGATGGCCTTCGCTGCGATGATCCCGATGGGCAGGCCGCTGAAGCAACTGACGAAGCTGAAACGAAAGCCCGTTGACGACTTCGCAGTGCTCGAACGCTGGAACGGACCGAAACTCGGCGCGCCTTGACGGCACCGTTAGCCCGAAGCTCAGTAGATCTCCACCGAGTTCTCGAACGCGAAGCCGCCCGGCGTCATCGCGAGCCGGTGCCGATCGCCCGGCACATCCGCATTCCATTCGTCGTAACCGGCGTCGCCCCGCCACATTGCAACGCGCACACCGTCGGCGCGCTTCGCCACGCGCGTTTCGTAGTAGCGCGGCTCGCGCGAACGCAGCAACTCGAGCGCGGCATCGACGGTCGCCGTTTTCGACAGCTGATACAGCGTCACCCACGTCGGCGGCGCGAGGTCGATCTCGCCGCCCGCATGTCGTTCGAGCGCGGTTGCCGGCGCGAGCCACTGATGGTTCTGAATCTCGCCGCCGTCGATCGTCACGTCGTGGCGATCGGCGCGCACAGCGAAAAACCAGGTCGCGTAGCGCTTCGACGTGCCGGGCGGCGGCGTCCAGTGCGCGAACCACACGAAGCCGTCCGACGACAGCGTAAGACCCGCCTCCTCGTGCGTCTCACGCACCGCGGCATTGCGCGCCGCGATATTGGCGTCGCGTCCGGCCGGGTAGTCCGCTTCGTCGATGCGCCCGCCGGGGAATACCCACATACCGCCGAAGGCGATCTGCGATGCCTTGTGCAGCATCAGCACTTCCAGCTGGCCGACCTGGTCGCGCAGCAACACGACGGTTGCCGCGGGGATGGCGGGTTCACCGCCG
>JANLUG010000295.1:0-1297 GCA_031363335.1 Gammaproteobacteria bacterium | reverse complement strand
CGAGCTTGTAGCGAAGGATCACATGCAACGGGTAGGTCACCTCGTCGGCATCGACGCGGATGAAGCCGGGCTTCACCACGGTGTAGAGGCGATGGATGTTGTCGGCGCCCCACGCCTCGCCCTTGCCGCCGAACGCCGCGGCCATGCGCGGCGCGGCGTAGTCGATGAAGGCGCGGCCGCGGCAGGCCTGCATCTCCAGCAGCAGCGACTGCGACTCGTGCAACGTCATGCCGCGGGCGCGGCCGACAGGCTGGTGCCGCCACGCGGCGGGCAGGCCGCCCTCGTACATCGCGTGGCCGGTCTCGTGCAGCACGGCCATCAGCGACGACAGGAAGTCGCTTTCGTCATAACGCGTCGTGATGCGCGTGTCGTCGGGGTCGCCGCCGCAGAACGGGTGATGACTGGTGTCGAGGCGGCCGTGTTCGAAGTCGAAACCGATCCGCGCCATCAGCGTGCGGGCGAGTGCCTCCTGTTTCGACCGAGGAAACGGGCCCGCCAACAGTTGCGGTTTCGGACGCAGGCCGATCACGCGTTCCACCAGTCCCGGCAGGAACGACCGAAGCTCAGAGAAGATCGGGTCGATCTGCGCCTGATTCATGCCGGGTTGATAGCGGTCGATCAATGCATCGTATGGCGCCAGGCCCGACGCATTTCCGAGCGCGTCAGCCATCTCTCGCGTCAGGCGGATCAACTCTCCCAACGGCGCTTCGATGGCGCGCCAGTCGTTTGCCGCCCGGGCTACCCGCCATGTCTGTTCACAACGCGTACTGAGCCGGCTGCGCTCCACCACGAGTGTTGCGGGTAGGGCCGTGGCCTGCAGCCGAGCGCGCTCGATTTCACGCAGATTCGCGCGCTGCCATTCGTCCAGTTCCGACTCTTCCGCGGCGGCGGCGATCAGGTCGCCGGTTTCGCGCGACGTCAATTGTCGATGCACGATCCCTGCGAGCGTCGCGAGCACGTCACCGCGCCGCGCGCCGCCGCCGGTCGGCATCATCACCGCTTCGTCCCAACCGAGCATCGCCTGCGCATGGCCGATGTCGCCGATCTCTCGAAAACGTTGTTCGAGCGTGGCGTAGCTCAGCTCGTTGGTTCCTTCACGCACGCAGGCGATCCACCGCTTTGATCGCCGCGCGCGCAATGCGGGGCATACGCACATCGCCCATCGGCGATCCGGCACCGCTGTTCACCGTCAATGCGACGGCGAGCCGCCGAGACGGATCGCAGAATGCTCCGCTGCCGCCGAATCCATAGTGACCGAACGCCGACGGCGCCGACGCACCGAGACTGAACGCGCGGT
>JANLUG010000254.1:0-3165 GCA_031363335.1 Gammaproteobacteria bacterium | reverse complement strand
GCGGCGTGTGGGGCGCGAACGCCCCACACGGCACGTCGCACTACTTCACCGTGAGGCGCGTACGGTTCGCGTCGACCACGCGTTCGCCGATTCCTTTGACCTGTGCCAGATCGTCGACCGAACGAAACGGTCCGTGCGCGTCGCGGTATTCGACGATCGCCTTTGCGCGAGAGGCGCCGACGCCATCGAGCGCAGCGGCAAGCGTCTGTGCGTCGGCGGTATTGATGTTTACCGACATCGGCGCAAGCGGCGCCGGCTTATCGGCGGCAATAGCAGGGCCACCGATCGCCAACAACGTTGCGATCGCAATTGCATTCAACAGTTTCAACATGACGTTTCTCCAAGGGTTGGTTCGCCGCCTCAACGCGGCGAGCACTAACCCTAGAGTTGTCCCGATGCTCGCATACACAGCCGGACGCGCCTGACGTCGTGCGAGTTCGCATGCCGCACATGGCGGCGACGCGTCATGTCCCTTGTCAGATCGCGTCTGCGACGTAGCTGAAAAGACCCCACTTCCGACAACCGGGGCATTGCCACGTCAAGCGGCGAGCGGCGAAGCCGCAGTTGCTGCATCGATACAGGGCACGATGTGTAAGCGCGTCTTCCGCGAAATCGACAATCAGCTTCGAATGCGCACCCGGCGACGCGTCGTGGCGAGTCTGAAACGCGGACAGCGATCGCAACGCGGGGATCGACGGATGCTCCGTCAGCTGCGCAGTCAGAAGCGCTTCGGCACGCCCGATCTCGCCCCGGTTTTCGTAATGCAGCGCCAGTGCGCCGGCGACTCGAGAATCGCTCTGGACACTCAGGCTCTGTTCCAGGAAGTGCGCCAGCTCGTCGGGCTCGTTCAGTTCCGTGCACGAGCGCTGGTACAAGTCGATCAACTCTCCGGCCATGCCGGGCGTCGCTTTCGCGACGTCGCGCAACGCTTCGCGGGCTTGTTCCGGCTGATGCGCATCCAGGTCGAGTTCGGCGCGCAGTAAGCCGATGCGCGGACAGGTGCGGTCATGTTGCCGGGCTTGCTTGAGACGATTTCGCGCGCCCACGAGATCACCCTGCTCGCGCAACTGATCGGCAAGTTCGCAGTGAAAGTGGGCGAGCGCGGTGCGCCCTTCGCGATCGCCACGCCGCACGATCTGCGTCGCAATCTCGACCGCATGGTTCCAATCGCGCTCGCGCTGGTAGACCTCCAACAGGTGTTCAAGGGCGACTCGGTCCGTCGCGCCGCCGCGTTCGACGAGTTCCCGCAACAGCTGTTCGGCTCGGTCGAGCAAGCCCGCGCCGAGGTAGTCACGCGCCAACTCCAATTCCGCAAGCGCGCGGTTCTCGGCGGACAATTGTGGGCGGGCGAGCAGGTTCTGATGGATGCGAATGGCCTTGTCGAGTTCACCCCGACGGCGCACGACCGCGCCAAGCGTCAGGTGTGTATCGATCGAAGCTTCGTCGACCGGCAACGCGTCGATAAACCGGTCGATAGCGAGGTCGGGACGGTCATCGAGCAGATAGTTGATGCCCTGGAAGTAATCGCGGCCGAGATCGCTGATTCTGCGCACGCGCCGCCGCGCGCGTTCTCGTCGACCGAGCATAAAACCCAAGCCGATCGCAGTCACCAGAATCAGATAGAGATCGAGATGCTCGATCATCAGACGGGGGCTGCGTCACTTTTCGTACGCGCCAGTTCGGTCTGACTGCGGTCGAGGTCGCGGCGCAGCCGGCGATTGCCCGACAACGCTCGCAACACATGCATGCCCGCGCTGATCCAACCCACCGCGACGCCGAGTCCGAACGCGCTCACAACCCACCAGTAGACGCTGATTTCGGGTGTGGCCCAGCCGAGGAAGTGCAGCGCGACGTCGCCGCGATTGTCGATCACCGCAAGCACGCTGATCACCACGACCAGGATGAACGCGATCGCCGTGATCCAGCGCGACAATCTACGCATCAGGGTCAGGCTGAACGGACACTAGCCATCAGCGCGTTGCCGACCGACCGACACCGCGGGCGTGGGATACTCGGCCAGACTTTCGTTGACGCGATCCCTGAGTTCCTTGCCCGGTTTGAAGTGCGGCACGTATTTGCCGGACAGCCCCACGGATTCGCCCGTCTTCGGGTTCCGGCCGATCCGCGGCGCCCGATAGTGGAGCGAAAAGCTACCGAAGCCTCGAATTTCGATCCGATAGCCCTGCGCCAAGGTCTGCGCCATGTGCTCGATCATGGTTTTGACCGCGAGCTCGACGTCCTTCGCCGACAACTGCGACTGGCGCGCCGTGATGCGTTCGATGAGTTCCGACTTGGTCATGGCAGTTGCGTTCAATGCGGCCAGTTCCAGGGTTAGACGCTACCACAGGCATTTCGGGCACTCAACAGAAAAATCCTTATTTTTCATGCAGTTGAATGTAAGTCGCAGAACGGGAGGGAGAAAGCGACGAGGGGTGCGTTTCCGACCCCTCTCCAAACAGCGGGATCAGCCTTGATCCTGGTCCATCTGCGCCTTGATGAGATCGCCCAACGTCGTCGGACCGGGGCGGTCGGCTTCTTTCTGCTTGTGCTCTTTAACGGCACTACGTTCTTCTTCGATGTCCTTCGCCTTGACGGACAAACCGATGCTGCGGTTCTTTCGATCGACGGAGATCACTTTCACTTCGATCTCTTCGCCGATCTTCAGCACGTTGCGTGCGTCTTCGACCCGATCGAGGCTCAACTCAGAGGCCTTCAACACGCCGATCACGTCGGCTGCCAACTGGATTTGCGCTTCTTTCGGTTCGACGCTCAGCACCGTACCTTTCACGACGCTGCCGCGATCGTTCGCTGCGGCATAGTCAGTGAACGGGTCCTGATCGAGTTGTTTGACACCCAGCGAGATACGCTCGCGCTCCGGGTCGATCGACAATACGAGCGTCTCGATCTCTTCGCCCTTCGAGTAGCGTCGCACTGCCGTTTCGCCGGGCTCGTTCCACGAGATATCCGACAGATGCACGAGGCCATCGATGCCACCTTCGAGGCCGATGAAGATGCCGAAGTCGGTGATCGATTTGATGTTGCCTTTGATGCGATCGCCCTTCGCGTATTTCTGCGCGAACTCGCCCCATGGATTCGGACGGCACTGTTTGATGCCGAGCGAAATGCGGCGCCGCTCTTCGTCGATGTCGAGCACCATGACTTCGA
>JANLUG010000198.1:0-2286 GCA_031363335.1 Gammaproteobacteria bacterium | reverse complement strand
TCATCGGCATCGGCGCCGCCAATCAGGGTTTTCAGAATGCCGCGCAGAACATGACGCTGGAATTCGGCACGCGCCACGATTTGCCCGTTAGGATCGCGATTGCCAATACAGCGTCCGAACTCGCGGGCACCATCGGACCGCTGTTAGGCGGCGTGCTCGCAGCAATCGCGGGTTATCAAGCCGTGTTCGTAGCGTCGATCGTTTTCCTAATCGTCGGCGGCGCCGTCGTTGCGCGCTACGTACCGGAACCGCGCAAAGGCAAACAAGGAGAGTTCCTGTGAGCGGCTCGACCCGATTGTCAGGAAAGACGGCGTTGGTCACGGGCGCCGCGCGCGGCGTCGGACGCGCTACCGCGCGCAAGCTCGCCGGCGAAGGTGCGTTTGTATTTCTCAACGACATCGACGCGATCGAACTCGAGGCGGCGGCAAAAGAGATCGGCGGGGTTGCGTTAGCGGGAGATCTGACCGACGTCAGCGTGCCGGACGAACTCGTAGCGCGCGCGATAGAGCAACGCGGTGCGCTCGACATCGTGGTCAACAATGCGGGCTACATCTGGAACGGCGCGCTCCACAATCAAAGTGACGAGCAATGGGAAGCGATGCTCGACATTCACGTGACGGCACCGTTTCGCATCCTTCGCGCCTACGGCCGCTGGTTGCGCGCAACACATCAGTCGGGCGCAACCATGCCGTGCCGCAAGGTCGTCAACGTCTCCTCGGTATCCGGTCTGTTCGGCGCGGCTACACAAGTCGGCTACTCGGCCGGCAAAGCAGCGTTGGTCGGTCTCACGCGCACGCTCGCCAAGGAATGGGGACGCTACAACGTCACCGTCAACGCAGTCGCCTTCGGCCACATCGCGACACGGCTGACGCAGGAATACGACGCTGAGCCGCCGCGCATCGACGTGGCCGGCCGCAGCCACCGCGTCGGACTCAGCCACGACCAGATCGCGCAGCAGGTTGCGCTGACGCCGTTGCACCGAGCGGGCACACCGGAGGACGCCGCAAACGCGATCTTTCTGTTCTGTCAGAGCGAATCCGATTTCGTGACCGGCGAGATACTGGTCGCGAGCGGCGGTCTGAGGATGTAATGGTTCACCACTGGAGTCGCGCCACTCACAACGGGAGCACGTCATGAAAGTCGGCTACAAAGCCCTCATCGAAGATGCCGAAAAAGAAATCGAGACATTGGATCAGGCCGCGGCCGCGGCGCTGCTGAACGATCCCAACGTCGTATTCGTCGATCTGCGCGATCCGCGCGAGCTGACCCGCGAAGGCAAGGTGCCGGGCGCCTTCCATGCGCCGCGCGGCATGCTCGAGTTCTGGGTCGACCCGGACAGCCCGTACCACAAGGACATCTTCTCGTCCGGCAAGCGGCTGGTCTTCTATTGCCAGAGCGGCTGGCGATCGGCACTGGCCACGCAGACGGTGCAACGCATGGGTCTGGAGAAGGTCTGCCACATCGGCGGCGGCTTCAATGGATGGAAGGCGGCCGGGTCTCCGGTCGAGGCAGTTGCGAAGAAAGACTGAGCAGCCCGCTAACGAATGAGCACGGTCGCGAGCGCCGCCATCGACGATGAATACTCTGTGAAAGTTCGATATCGAACGGCGCAAACGATTCGATCCACGCCGGCGGCGCCGTAGGCATCCAGCAGTTCGCGCGCCTTGTTCGGCTCTTGCAACGGCAGCGCCGTCATCAGGGTAATGGTTCCGGGAGGCTTCCCGTAACGTGCGGTGAGTTGCCGGTACTGGGTCTTCGCGTCCGACACGTCCGCCGGATTCATTCCCATCGGCAACCAACCGTCGCCGAACCGCGCGGCGCGTTCCAGCGCGTGAGGTGCCCGGCCGCCGACCAGAACGGGCGGCTTTGCGGGCCGCGGCAGAAACAGGAACGGCTGCCCGTTCGCTTCGACAACGTCCGCGGCAAAGCACCGGTTGAAGAACGCAAGCACCGCATCCGAGTCGCGCGCGCGATCGTGGCGGTCGATGCCGAGCGCACGGAACTCCGCGTCCATCCAACCGATCCCGACGCCCAGCAACAACCGTCCACCGGAGAGCTCCTGCAGCGCCGCGACCTGACGCGCGAACATCAGCGGCGGGCGATACGGCAGCACGATCACGCCGCTGCCGAGTTTGATCGTTAGAGTGATGCCCGCGAGCCAACCCAGCGTGATCAACGGATCGACATACCGGCCGCCGGATCCTTCCGCGTCGTCGGGAGGTATCGCGATGTGATCGGTGATCCACAACGACTCGGCACCGCTATCCTGCGCGGCGCGCGCAATCG
>JANLUG010000178.1:0-9342 GCA_031363335.1 Gammaproteobacteria bacterium | reverse complement strand
ATCAGATTGCTGGGCGCCACCGACGGCGCAACGGTTTTGCGCTGGATGCTGTGGCGCGGTTCGTCCATCGCGATGAAGTTGTCGAGCTGGACGTCTTCCGTGGCTTCTTCGCCGATCGTGATGCCGCCTTTTTCCGACGAGTAGATCTGGTGGGTGGTGTCGACTTCTTTGATGTCGGCGTGCCGCGTCACCGACCAGTACGGTCCGTTCGGGCTGTCGCGACAGTAGTGCACCGGATCTTCCTGCCGCAGCCGCGCGAAGTAAGGCCGCCAGCTGTCGTCGCCGTAGTACTCCGAGCGGCTCACGTCGAAGTCCGCGAGCGGAGTCGACCAGGCGTCGCCGGTCCGTGCGTTGTCCACCATCGCTTGGCTCATGAAGTACCTCGAGGCTGGAGTCAGGAATGGGTCGGACTGTTGCACAGAATCAAAGTCGAGTCATCTCGCAACGCCGCGCGGCGACGCATCGATGGCACAATCGACGCGCGACAGTTCGACGGGACGGTCCCGGCATCCGACCGCTGCTGTTCCAGATGTGCGAGCGGCCCGCGGGGATGCCGAACCTTTGAACGACTTCTCGAAACTTTCCTGCAAACAGGCACAATCTGGCGGTCACGTCATTGGCCGAGTCGGTGGATCTCTATGCTGCGATACACCTTAAAGCGCGCGCTGGTCATCGTCGGTCTTGGATTGGCGGTTGCCGACACCGCCGCGGCGGCTTCCGCCACCGCGAAAGCGAGCGACTGGCTCGGGCACTCCGTCACGACACGCGACGGCAAGGAACTCGGCACGGTGCGCGACCTGGCCATCGACGAACCATCCGGCAAGGTCGTCTATCTCGTCGTTTCGGTGGGCAGCTTTCTGATCGAGAACAATCTCATCGCGGTAGCGCCGGAAGCGCTCGTTCCTGCCGGAACGGCCGACGGCACGTTCCTTCTGCTGGCCGATCCGAACGGACTGCGCGAGGCGAAACGATTCGCCAGTGACGGACAGTGGCCGAAAAAGGCCGACGTGATTCGAAGCGATGTGGCGCCGACCGTTGCAACCGTCGCCGCCCCCGTTGCCACCGAACCAGCGGCCGCGACTGCCGCACCATCAACCGGCACGGCAACGATCGAGAGCCGTTCGAAATCCGCAAAACTCTCCGCGAGCGAGCGGGTCATCACCGAGACGCCCGCGCCGGTTTCACCGCCGAAATCCACATCGCAATCCGCTGCGCCCACCGCCGCGCGCCCGCCGCCGCTCACTCAATTCGATCACCTCGACAAAGACGGCGACGGCGTTCTGAACCGTTCCGAATTCGCGCAGGTGATATCGCCAAGGGACAGCTATTCGAAGATCGACACAAACGCCAACGGCGTCATCGAGCCGCAGGAGTTCGATGCGTACCAGGCCGCGCACCCGGCACCGAACTAGCAGGGCCGCGCATCAATCAGATCACAGACGACGTGATGCCCACCTACGTTCGCCGCGAGCGCGTAGGCCCACTGGCATTTTCGACGAAACTCTATCAGGCGATCGGCTCGATTCCCGACACGGTGAAGAACTGGGCGTTCAACACCTTCATTCTGCTGTACTACAACCAGATCCTCGGCATGGATCCGACGCGGGTATCGATCGCGCTGGCCGTCGCGATCATCTTCGACGCAGTCATCGATCCGCTGGTGGCTTCGCTGTCAGACAACATGTCGACGCGTTGGGGACGTCGTCATCCGCTGATGTTGATCGGCGCGCTGCCGCTGGGGTTCGCGTTCTATTGTGTATTCGTGCCGCCGGCCGGTCTCGGCGACGCGGGTCTGTTCGTCTGGCTGACCGGATTCGTGATGCTCACGCGCGCTCTGATGGCGTTTTTCTTCGTACCCTGGGCCGCAATCGCCGCCGAACTCACGGACGACTACGCGGAACGCACCAGCGTGATGTCGTTCAGGTTCGCGATCGGCTGGTTGATCGGGGTTTCGTTTCCGCTGTTCGTACTCACCGTACTGATGCCGAGCACACCCGAGCATCCCGTAGGCCAACTCGACCCTACTCACTATCCCACCATGGCGATGTGCGGCGGTTTTCTGCTGACCGCCGCGGCATTGGCGACGACGCTGCTGACGTGGCGGGAGATTCCATATCTTCGCCAGCACGCCAACGCACCGGTCGGTTTCAGTTTTACCGGCGCGGTAAAGGAACTATGGCGCGCGCTGCAGAATCGCCAGTTCGCGCTGGTATTCGTCATCGTGCTGCTGTCGTCCGCGATCACCGGCACCACCGCGAACATCGGCATCTACATGGCAACGTTCTTCTGGGGATTCACTACCGAAGACCTGCGCTGGTTCGCGTTGGCTTCGGTCGGCGCGCTGATCGCCTTCCCACTCGTTGCGGCAACTCAACGTCGTTGGGACAAGAAGCACGTGATGCTCGTCTGCTCCACGATCAGCCTGTTCGACGGCATCATTCTGGTAGGGCTGCGCTTCCTCGACGTGCTGCCGGAGAACGGCAATCCGCTGCTGCTCACGATCCTGGTCGGGATGGGAATTTTCGGCGCGTCCATCGCGGTAATTCAGGGAATCATCGGCGCGTCGGTCATCGCAGACGTGCTCGACGACCACGAGCTGCGCACCCACTACCGCCAGGAGGCGATGTTCAACGCGGCGCTGTCGTTCTCCGGTAAAGCGATTTCCAGCGTCGGCATCGTTCTGGGCGGCCTCATCCTCAGCTTGATCGATCTGCCGCGTGGCGTGGCGCCTGCCGACGTCCCGCACGATACGATCATGCGCCTCGGGCTGGTCGTTGGGATCTGCATCCCGCTGTTGCATCTGATTCCGCTCAGTCTCATCAGCCGCTACAAAATCACCCGCCAGGCACACGCAGAGATCCGGCGGGCGCTCGATGCGCGACGCACCCGCGACGTTGCGTTACCGATAGATCGCTGAGCGGCCGTGCCGGACTTCAAGCGCCGCGCGCTCTGCCTTCTTGAGACCCTTGACGACCAATCCGTACGATCGGCCGACCATACGTTCGAGTTCGCCGCGCGGAATTGAGCCGTCGAGAAACACCGTGTTCCAATGCGTTTTGTTCATGTGGTAACCGGGCACGACCGCATCGAACGTATCGCGCAGGAACAACGCCTCGTCGGGATCGCACTTGAGGTTCATCCGCGTGCCGTCATCGTCGCCGACGAGCATCGCGAACATCTTGTTACGGATTTTGTAGACGTAGACATCCGGTCCGAACGGGAAATCTTCGAACGCTTCGGGACGTTGCAGCAGGTACGCGCGCGCGGCGTCGAAGTTCACGGCGCGATCACGCGCCGTAACGGGTCTGCAGGTGCTCGATGATTGCCGCGGACTCACCCATCTCGACATTGCAGTTCGGATCGATGAGATACGGCACGGTGATGCGCCCGGCGCGCTGTAGCAGCACCTGCCGGTTGAGCGTCTGCGGTTTGGATTCCAGCCCGAACCGATCGCGCATGGCCGGCGGCATCCAATCCGATGCGGCACTGCGGCCGACCGAACGCAAGACGTACGGCAATTCCAGTTCGCACAATCGCTCCCTCACCAACCGTGCGAAGGGGCTCGCCTCGAAGCTGTAGAGTTCGAGCGGCTGTGCCGGCGCCTTCGACGGCCGCACGTCGCGACCCGCTCCGAATCGCCACATACCGGCGAGTGCCGAACACAGCTGCTGCAGGCCGGCCGCCTGCCATCGCAACGGCAGCTTGCCGTCGCCATACGTCTCGAACAGATAAGCGATGATGTCTGCCGATTCGTACATCGAAACGCCGGTGTTCGGATCGCGCAGATACGGGAACTGCGCTTTGCCGCCGGCTGCGAGCAACTCGGGACGGTACCGGGTTCCGCCTTTCGGGCATGGCTTGATCATCGCGTCGAGGTCGAGTTCGGTCAGCGCTTCGCGGACGATGCGGCAGTAGGGGCAACCTTCGAACTCGTAGAGTTCGAACAGCAACGCCGGACGCACGGCGCGCGGCTGGGCGGTGACGCCGGCACCGAACCGCAACGTCGTGGTGACGACGGAGCCGACGAACGCGACGGGATCGAGTGATGCGGTAGAAGAATGCCGGATCGCCATGACTGCGTCGTTCCTTCCAGTAGCAGGCGGTCGGCAACCGTACCGTGCGTCGCCGAACTCGTCCAGCGGCGGCGGCAAAACGAGATCCTCGAAGGGCGAGACCGGACGCGACCTGACCACTCCGGACAGAAGTCGAGCGACGCTCACGCAGCCCACGTGATCGATGGTCCGGCCGCGACATAAAGGCGCAGCGGTCGAAACGGCATGACACTGACGACCCCGCCCATGAATACACCGGCCGCCACGAAGGTATTGTCGATGGTCACCGCAAGTGCGTTGTTGTTGCCGCGAAATTCGGTGCGACCGTTCTTCCACGTGGCGAGCCCGCCGCCTTCGTAGCGGATCTGCCACGCACCGCTACCCCACAGCTGTTGACCCGCGCCGCCGCCGAACGGAAGTGTGCCGAGATCGCCGAGCACGTCTTCGCCGCTCTCCGGGTCAGTCACCTGCCACGACTCGGCGTCGGTATCCAGCGCGCCCATCCACGCCTGCACATAGATCGGCGGCGGCGGTGTCCGCGCATCGCTCGCAACAACCGGTAAAGCGTGATGGACATCATCCGGCCGATCGGATTTCAATATCCGTCGATGGAGGATTCGTGATGACGACATCTGCGCTGGCACACTATCTGTTCACTCAGGCCTGCAACAACGCGTGGGCGAATCACCGCTTGCTGAGCGCCTGCGAACAACTCTCACAGGCGGACTTCGTGGCAACGCGGACGAGCTTCTTTCCGTCGATCAAGGCAACGCTGAACCACAACCTCACGGTCGACTGGTACTACGTCGATGCGCTCGAACACGGTTTGCGCGGCGAGCCCGCCACGCGCGACGTCGGGCGCTTTTTCGAACCGGCGGAACCGTTCGATGACTGCGCCCGCCTTGCCGCCGAGCAGCGCGCGGTGGACAAGCGTCTGATCAATGCGTGTGCCGCGTTGACGGATGCCCAACTCGCACAGCCGATCGGCGTGATGCGACGCGGCGGTGTCGAGCCCGAAGTACTGACGCGCCTGCTCGCGCATCTGTTCGAACATCAGATCCACCATCGCGGACAAGCGCATGCGATGTTGTCCGGCACGCCGGTCGCACCGCCGCAACTCGACGAGTTCTTCTGCACGAATGAAGCGCACTTGCGCGCAGCTGAACTCGCGCAGATCGGGCTTTCGGAAAACGCGATCTGGGACAGCGCCAGCGCGCAAACTCACTAACACGCACCAACCTGGAATTTCCCATGACCAGCCGACTGAAACCGAAATCCTTTGCTGAACTCACACCACAACAGCAGGAACAGTACGAACGCATCAAACGCGCGCGGCCGCCGCGGCCGGACGGCCAGTTCGGCGGACCGTTCGATCCATGGATCCGCAGCCCGGAAGTGGCGCAGCGCGCGATGAGTCTGGGCAACTACATCTGGGAACGCACGTCGGTGGGACGTCGCATCGTGGAGCTGGCGATCATCGTCACCGGACGTCACTGGCGCAGCAACGTCGAGTGGGTGGCACACGCGCGCATGGCCAAGGAACAAGGCGTATCGGACGAGACGATTCAGGCGGTTTTCGACAAGCGCATGCCGGACCACGCGCCGGCCGACGAGAAACTAACGATTGAAGTATGTCGCGCGCTGCATGAAACGCAGGATCTGCCGAAGGCGCTCTATGACCGCGCGATCGCGACGTGGGGCGAACAAGGCCTGATGGACATCATTCAGACGATCGGCTTCTACACGTTCGTTTCGATGACGCTCAATGCGTTCAACATTCCGAACGGCGAAAACGATCCAACACCGTTTCCCCGCGCGGAGTAATATCGGCGTCGACAATCAATCAGGGGATATACATGCTGCGTCTCATCGTAAGTTTCATCTGCGCGATCGTCTGGTCCGCCAGTGCGGGCGCCGCGTCGCCCAACGACGAGGTCACGGCGCCGGTCAAACAGTTCATCGACGCCTTCAACAAGGGTGATGCCAAAGGCGCAGAAGCCACCAACACCGAAAAAGGACTAGTGATCATCGACGAGGTAGCACCCTACCTGTGGCAGGGGCACGACGCGTTCAAGACATGGCTCGCCGACCTCGACAAGCACGATAAGGCACGCGGCATTACCGACGGCAAAGTCACCCTCAGCGCCGCGACGCGGGTCGAAGTCGAAGGCGATCGCGCCTACGTCGTCGTCCCGTCGGCGTACACCTTCAAGCAGAAAGGCGTTGCGATGAAGGAAGCCGCTCAGATGACGTTCGCGCTGAAAAAGGCGCCCGCCGGCTGGCGCATCAACGGCTGGACGTTCACCGGGCCGACCCCGCAACCGGGTCAATAACTCCCGACGGCAGTCAGGCGCCGATCACATTGAGCAGCGCCTGACGCCGCTCTACCCGTACCGCATGAACCGCGCGACGCAGCGCCGGCACCAGGTCGGCGAGCGTCGCGACGCGTTCACCGAATCCGCCTGACGCTTCGATGTACTTCTCTAGCGCCGGCATCGGCGCAAGGTCCGACAGCGACGGACCGCGCCGTTCCCGCCAACGTCCGTTCGGATAGACCGATTGCGTCGCGCCATCCACCGCGCCCCAGCGCGCGTTGTTGTACACCACCGTCAACAGCGGCAGTTCGTAGCGCGCCGCCAGGTGATGGCATGCGGCGGGGTTCGCGAACAGATACGCGCCGTCGCCGATCAGGGCCACCACCGTGCGATCGGGTGCCGCGAGTTGCGCGCCGAGTGCCGCCGGCAGCGCCCAACCGAGTCCGCCGGCCGACGATAGATAGAAATACGTCTGCGGTCGCGTGCGGGCCAGTCGCGCCGGTGGCGCCCAATACTCATTGAAGAAGATCGCGTCGTCGTCGAGCGCATCGGCCAATGCCGCGGCGACGGCGTCGCGCGTGATCGGCGCACCGGCCCCGGATCGTTCGACCGGGCTACTACCCCTCAGTTGGGTCGCCAGCGCGGCGACACGCCCGTGCCGAACCGGGTCGATGCGCGCAAACCGGGTCGCCAGTGCTTCATCGAGCGCCGCGATGAATGCGGCCGCGGTCGTTGTGATCGACAGATCCGCACGATGGCTGCGCATCGGATAGCGCGAAAACGCCGGATCGACCCCCGCATGCGCAACGAACGTATCGTCGCGCGGCGTCGTACCACCAGGAATCCACGGCACATCACATTCGAGAAAACACAACGCGTCGGCGTCCGCAAACACCGGCGCCAATTGATAGCCGAGGTGCAACGCATGTCCGGCCGGAAAATTCAGATAGCGCGCCTGCTCCTCGACGTAGCCGATGCCGTAGCGTTCGCACAGGGTGACCAACGACGCAACGGTGTCGCGGTCGGCGCCACTTGCGGTGGCAATGATCACCGGCAGCGTTGCGTCGGCGAATCGATCGGCAAGCCGCGCTACCGCATCGCGGTCGGGCGAAGCTGCCGACGCAATCGTCAGCGGCCGTAGCACTTCGCTCGGCGCCGCCGGTGCCGCGAGCACCTCGCGCGGCAAGGTCAGGTAAATCGGCCCCTTCGGTTCGGCAGAGGCGATACCGATTGCACGATCGACCACCGCATCGACCTGTCGCGCATCGCGCAGCTCGTAATCCCACTTCACCAGCTCGCGCACCATACCGGCCTGGTCGAACATCTCCTGTCCCCAGTGGATGCGCAGATCGCGCGCGCCGAGCGCGTCGGCCTCGAGAATCGGCGAGCGCCCTGCCGTCAGCAGAATCGGAATACGGTCACGCGCCGCGTTCATCAATCCGCAGATTGCATTCGCGGTACCGACGCTGACGTGCACCATGACCGCCTGCGGTTGTCCGGTTACCAGATGGGCGCCGTGCGCCATGCCGATCGCGAGATTCTCGTGCGTTGCGAGAATCGGTTCGGGGAACGGCGGTGCATTGGTCTCATGCCGGTGTGCGTATGCTTCCACCAGCGGCGCGAAGTCGGTACCGGCGTTGAAGAACAGCCGCTCGATACCCCGCGCGCGCAACGCTTCGAGATACCGCTCGGCGACGGTTTCTACACTTTCACTCAATTCGACCGCCTTCAGCTGACATCCAGTGCATCGATTACGAGCAGGTTGGCGACAGCGGTCCGCGACGTCAACGGCGCTCACATCGCAATTGTCCCGAGCGACACCGGCGCGATAGAGTCGGCCCTTCGTCAATCTACGAGACCACCAACACCGTGACCATGCAGCAAGCCACCGGCGCCGAAGCCGTCCGCTGGGATCTGAGCGACCTTTACCGCGACATCGACGATCCCTCGCTCGAAGCCGATCTCGCGCACCTGATCATGCTCGCAAAACGCTTCTTCGAAACCCATGCGGGCAAACTCGCGGCTACGTTGGGCGCCGCGCTCGATGCGCAGTCCGAGATCACCTGCCTTGCAGACAAGCTGTTCGTCTACCTGTACTTGCGGCGCAGCACCGACGCCACCAACGAGCGCATTCAGCAGCGGCTCGGCGCGGTTCAGGAAGCCTGGAGCCGCGCCAGCGCGGACTACCAGACGTTCTTTGAGCACGAACTCGTTGCGATCGACGAAACGACGTACGCGGCGATCCTCGAACGCGACGCCGTCGCTGCGCGACACCGCCCTCTGCTCGACCACATCCGCGCGAATCGACGCTTCCTGCTGACGGAACCGGTCGAACGCGCGCTGACGCTGCGCTCGCCGTTTGGTCCATCCGAATGGTCCGACTACATCGACGAGATGGAAGCGGAGCTGCGCTTCGACTTCGACCATCGGCCACTCACGCTGCCAGAGATCCTGCACGTCGTATCCAACGATCGCGATGCCGAACGACGCGCCGGCGCGTTGGCTTCGTTCAGCAACGGTCTCACGACACAGCGATTCGACCGCATGATGGCGCGCGCATTGAACGTCACGCTCGGTGCGAAATACGTCGAAGATCGCGAACGCGGTTATTCGAATCCGATGAGCTACGCGAACATCTCGAATCGCGTCGATGACGACACCGTCGATGCGTTGCACGCTGCCGTCGCCGAGTTCGGCGCCGAGCAAGGCCGCCGCTACTATCGGTTGCTGGCCGCGCATCTGGGCAAAACGACGCTGAAGTGGTCCGACCGCAACGCGCCGTTGCCGTACTCATCCGACCGGGTCGTGCCGTGGCAGGATTGCGTCGACACCGTGCTGTCTGCTTACGAGTCGTTCAGCCCGACGTTGCGCGATCTCGTCGCGCGCATGCTCGAACGCAAATGGGTCGATGCGCCGCCGTATGCCGGCAAGACCGGCGGTGCATTCAACTACGCGGTGCTGCTGCCGAACGGCGA
>JANLUG010000174.1:0-4807 GCA_031363335.1 Gammaproteobacteria bacterium | reverse complement strand
TTTTACGGGGCGGAGGCGGTGATGGTGATGTTGGCCGCGCTGTCTGCGGTGCCGGTCATCGTCACGATCACCGAGTCGCTACCGAAGAGCATTCGTTCCGGTGCTGTCGCGACCATCTATGCGTTTGCGATCTCGATATTCGGCGGCTCGACGCAGTTTGTGATCACCTGGCTCATCGACACCACGAACGATCCGTTAGCACCTGCCTACTACTGGACTGTCGCTGCGGCCATCGGCGTCTTCGCGATGCTCTTGGTCAAGGAGACGGCGCCAATAAAAAGTGCGTTGACGGCGCGCGAGACGATCGCGGGAGTCAAAGTCGTTTGATTGGCACAGCAGGCGCAACATCCACGATGCGGCAACCGTTTCGCTCATGAGGACAATCCTGGCCACCGACTCCGCCAATGCTCCGGATCTCGATGCAAATGGGATACCGCAACAATGAGGATCGAGTCTGCTTCGACGGTGTAGATGAGTGCGTATGGGAAACCAGCGGTTCGGCATCGTCGTAGGTCCTCGCCGAATGGCGTCCAAGCGGACGGGTCAGCTTTGATGCGGTCGACGGTTGCCTTGATTGCAGCGCGGAAGCGGTCGCCCAACCCTGGGTTGACTGACTCGTAGTATGCGATTGCCTTTCGGAATTCGCGGGAAGCGATCGAAAGAAAGCGCGCCCTCACGGACGTTTGTTGTCGAACACCTCGTCCGCATCAATGGTAGGAAGTTCGCCAGACCGGTACGCGCGCAGTCTTGATTGTGCTTCGTCGCACCATTTCGCCTCGCGTTCGAGGTCGGGGGCGTCGATCGTATCGAGAAGCGCATCCACCAGCGCTGCTCGCTCAACGATCGGCAAGCGCTTCGCTTGTTCGAGTAGCTCTTTGGTCGTCTTCATCATGAGATCCGAGTATACGCGCGGTCATCATGACGTCTGCAGGTTTGATCGGCCGTGGCAAAAGGCCGAGACCTGAGGTGAGCGTTCTCCTGATCAAGCTTGGGGTCGATGACCCACGGCGAGCTCCCATCGATCTTCGATTCCCTCGAAGGTCAGCCCGCCGATTCGCGGCGTTCCGTTGCGTTGCTTCGCGCAGGTCGTTCCGGCTCGTTCGAGCCAACACGCCGATCGAACTCGATCCCCGTGTACCCTTCATTCGCAATGTCGATGATCGCCTGCCGGAACTTCGGCGAGCCGCCGTTGTAGACGAAGTAGCGGATGCGGCCGGCCTCGTGCCCCTCTACGTTCGAGTTGTAGCCGGTGAACCAACCCTTTGCTTTGCGCATCAACATCGTTGCGTACATCTGCGCGACGTGGTCGCTCCACTGTTGTTCCGCCTCGCTCGTCGCTTCCATGCGCGTGTAACCGTGCTCCCACGCGTACTCGAGCAGGCCGGTCGCCCAATCCACGCCCACCTCGATGCCGCGCGGATAGTTCGTGGAAGCAGAGCCGCTCTGCGGACCCGCGATGGTGATGAGGTTCGGAAAGCCGTGGACCTTCATACCGACATACGTGATCGGGCCGTCGCGCCATTTGTCGCGCAGCTTCTCGCCGTTCACGCCCTGGAAATCGATGCGGTCGTATGAGCCGGTGATGGCATCGAAGCCGGTTGCGTACACGATGAGGTCGAAGTTGTAGTCGCGCTCGCTGGTGCGGATGCCGCTCGGCGTGACGCGCTCAATGGGCGTCTCCGCGATGTCGACGAGATGCACGTGCGGCTTGTTGTACGCCTCGTAGTAGTTCGTCTCGAGCGGCACGCGCTGCACGCCGAAGCCGTGATCTTTCGGAATCAGCTTCTCGGCGACGGCGGGATCCTTCACGCGCTGACGGATCCGGTTCGCGATGTATTCGGAAAATTCGGCGTTTGCTGCTTCGTCCACGAAGATCTCGCGGAAATTGCTGAGCCAGATGCCGAAGCCGGGCTCCGCGTACAGCTTGTCCCACAGCGCGAGCCGCTCTTCGCGGGAGACTTCGTAGAAGCCGCGGCGGTCGGGTTCGTGTTCGAAACCACCGGGGCTCTTCAAACACTTGTCGAAGATCTCGTCATAGCGCGCGCGAATGGCGGCCATCTCTGCGTCGGAGATCGGCCCGTTGTTGAGCGGCGCGCACCAGTTCGGTCGGCGTTGAAATACGGTGAGGTCGCCGACCAGGTCGGAAAGCGCGGCAATTGCCTGCACGCCGGTTGCGCCGGTGCCGACAACAGCTACGCGTTTGCCTGCGAGTTCCACCGGCTCCTGCGGCCAGTAATACGTGTGGAACGACGGCCCTTCGAACGTCTCCATACCGGGAATCCGCGGCGGCGTCGGAGCGGACAACAAGCCGACTGCGGTGACGAGGAAGCGGCAGCTCAACTCGCGACCGTTCTGCAGCCGCAGACGCCAGAGGTGGTTCGCGTCGTCGAACGTCGCGGCGCTAACGACGCAGTTGAACTGCATGTATTTGCGCAGATCGAACTTGTCGGCAACGTAGTTGAGATAGCGCAGGTTCTCGGGCTGTCCGGAGAAGCGCTCCTTCCAATGCCATTCGTTTAAGAGCTCCTTCGAGAACGAAAAGCCGTACGTGTAGCTCTCCGAGTCGAAGCGGGCGCCGGGATAGCGGTTGTGGTACCAGGTGCCGCCGAGACCGGCCGCACCTTCGACCACGGTCACGTTCACGCCGAGCTGCGCGAGCTTATACAGCTGATAGATGCCGCCTACGCCGGCGCCGATGATGATCACCTCGTACTGCGGGGTGTCGTTCGCGGCGGATTTCGTCGGTTGGTTCATTACGTTGTCTCCCCTTCGCACATCCGTTATCAGCTACGCCCACACGGAACGGATGCGCACGGCCTCAGCGCGTCCTTGTTTGACGCCCGCTTCCAGGACCGCGGCTTGCCGTGAGGCATCCATCAGGTTCGGCCCGAACGCATCGAGCGACGCGGCGTCCGGCGTGATCAGCTCGACGTGTGATCCGCTGCGGCGCAACTGCGCGAGTTCAGGGTCGATGCGTGCGGCCATGAATGCGGCGCCGCCCGGTGGAATCACCGCCACCGCGATCACGCGCTCGAAGCCTTCGGCCAGGTCGAAATTCGTTGCGGAGCGCATACCGCCGTCGATGTAGCGGCGGCCGTTGATCGTGATCGGCGGAAACAGACCAGGCACCGAACAACTCGACGCGACGCCGCGCGCGAGCGACGTACCGGTGCTCTGATCGAGCACGACGAAGCGCCCATCCTGTGCGTCGACCGCCGTGCACGCGTACTTCGTCGGCCACGGGGTGTCCGCCACGGAAGCGAAGAATCCGATACAGGCTTCCTCCGGAATCGCGGGTGCGTCGAGCGCGTACGCACCGATCTCAGCGCGCAGCTGCAGCGCCTCCGCTTCGCTCGAAGGGACGCGCATCATGAATTCCATCAGCCGGGTAAGATCGGGCACCGGCCGCGCGTTTGTAGTCGAACTCTGACCGGCGCGCGCTTGCGCACCTTCAGCCAGCCGCGCGCGCAACTCGGCCGGCGCGCGACCCGATGCCAGTTCCGCGCCGACGAACGAACCCGCCGACGTGCCGACAATCCTGTCGGCGAGCCGCAGATCGATGCCTTCGTCTGCCAGACCGGCGGCAAGGCCGGTCTCCCACGCGATCCCGACGCTTCCGCCGCCGCCCAGCACCAATGCCCGCTTTACCATTGCAACTCTCCCTATCCCGCGCGTTGCAGCGCGCACAGCTTGTTGCCGTCGGGATCGCGCAGATACGCGAGATACAGGCCGCCGTCGCGAAGGCCCGGCGGGTCTTCGCACGTGGTGCCGCCGCTTGCGACGCCCGCGGCATGCCACGCGTTGGCTTGTTCGGCCGACTTCACCGCGAAGCCGATCGTGCTGCCGTTGGCAGACGTTGCCGGCTTGCCGTTGATCGGCTTGCTGATGGCGAATACACCGCCCGGGCTCATGTAGAAATAACGTTCGTTGTTGGCAACGCCCGGACCGATGCCGATGGCGCCGAATACTGCGTCGTAGAACGTCTTCGACTTCTCGAGATTGTTGACACCGACCATCACGTGGCTGAACACGACGTTTCTCCTTTCGCTTGTTTATTACGCTCTTGGTGACGCTGTTGGTGCCGCGACACCCTCATGCGCGGCAGGACGTGGATTATGACCCGAGCGAGCCGGCTGCGGCACCCATCGACTTGAACCCGCGACGGCTCGCGGGCGATCATCCGAGGTCGATAAAGCGATCCAACCAGTAGGGCGAGTTTCAGAACATGAGTAACGAACGAGCACGATTGCACAACCTGTTTCCAGACCTCGATTTCGATCCGCAGGCGCTGCGCGAGAAGTACCTCCGCGAGCGCGACAAGCGGGTTCGCGACGACGGCGAAAACCAGTACATCGAAGCGGCGTCGCAGTTCGCCCACTACTCGCAGGACGATCCGTATGTCGAGCCCGGTTTCGAGCGCGAACTGCTCGATCTCGAAATCGACGTGGCGGTGATCGGCGCGGGCTTCAGCGGCCTGATGGCCGCGGCGCGCCTCAAGGAACGCGGCGTCACGAACTTCCGCATCATCGAATCCGGCGGCGATTTCGGCGGCACCTGGTATTGGAACCGATACCCAGGGGCGCAATGCGACATCGAGTCGTACTGCTATCTGCCGCTGCTCGAAGAAACCGGCTACATGCCGAAGGAGAAATACTCGTTCGCGCCGGAGATCTACGAGCACACGCAGCGCGTCGGCAAATATTTCGAGTTGTACGACAACGCGATCTTCCAGACGCGCGTTACCGAGGTGAAGTGGATCGACGACGCGCGCTGCTGGCAGGTGTCGACGAATCGCAACGACAAAATC
>JANLUG010000127.1:0-1678 GCA_031363335.1 Gammaproteobacteria bacterium | reverse complement strand
ATCGCCCTGAAGACGGCTCGTTCCGCTTTCAGCAAGGACCGATCTTTCACAACCTTGTGCTCGCTGATGAGGTGAACCGCGCGCCGGCGAAGGTGCAATCGGCGCTGCTCGAAGCGATGGCGGAACGCCAGGTCAGCATCGGTCGCGAAACGTATCCACTGCCGGAGCTGTTTCTGGTGATGGCGACGCAGAACCCGATCGAGCAGGAAGGTACCTATCCGCTGCCCGAGGCACAGCTCGATCGCTTTCTGATGCACGTCAAAGTGGATTATCCGAATGCAAAGGCCGAGCACGAAATCCTGAATCTCGTGCGCGCGGAGACGATCGGCAAACGCGACGCAACCCCGCCTACCCGCCTCGATGCTCACGACATTTTCGAGGCGCGCCGGCAGATCATCGAGCAGTACATGGCACCCGGCGTCGAGGAGTATCTGATCCAGCTCGTCATGGCGACCCGCAACCCGGGTCTGTACGAGAAAGAACTCGTCGGCTGGCTCGATTACGGCGCGAGTCCACGCGGCACAATCGGGCTCGATCAATGCAGCCGCGCGGTGGCATGGCTCGATGGTCGCAACTTCGTCACGCCCGACGACGTCCGCAGCGTCGCGCACGATGTGTTGCGCCATCGCATCATCACCAGCTTCGAGGCGGAAGCGCAGGGCATTGATGCCGACAAGCTCATCGACCGGATACTCGCCGCCGTACCGACTCCATGACTATCCAGGTTGCCACGATCCGCCAGCTGAAAGGCGTGACCGTCAGCGTCGACGAGCTCATCGCGTTGCGCGGTGTGAAGCTGCCGCTCAGAACGGCCGTCAGCGCGACCAGCGGTCCGCACGGCGGCAGCCGCTTGTCGCGCCATCGCGGCCGCGGCGTCGACTTCGCCGAGGTGCGCTTGTACCAACCCGGCGACGACGTCCGTTCGATCGATTGGCGCGTCACCGCGCGCAAAGCGAAGCCGCATACGAAGGTCTATCGCGAAGAACGCGAACGCCCGACCCTGATCGTCGTCGATCAAAGCCGCGCGATGTTCTTCGGCAGCCGCATCCGTATGAAGTCGGTAGCGGCCGCCGAATGCGCGGCGCTGCTCGCATGGCACTCGGTCGACGCGGGCGATCGTGTCGGTGGTCTCGTCTACGACGACGCCGCAGAGTACGCATTCAAGCCGTTCCGAAGCGCGCGCGCCGTCGTGCGGCTGCTCAACCAGATCGGTAGCAGCAACGTCGCATTGCGCGATAGCGGAGCAATCGGCACCCATCCCCGCCGCCTGCCGATGGTGCTGGAACATGTCGCGCGGATCGCCCGCAATGGTCACCGGATCTACCTGATCTCGGATTTCCTCGGCTTCGACGCCGACGACGAGCGCCAGTTGAAACGCATCGCGCGCCACAACAGCCTGGCATTGATCCACATCAGCGATCCGCTCGAGCAGGAACTGCCGCCACCCGATCGCTACACCGTTACGGATGGCGCCGCCCGCAGTGTTCTTTCGACCTCCGACGCGCGCGCCCGGCAGAAGTATCGCGACGCCTTCCTCGTACACACGCGCACGCTGGAGACTGTGTGCCATACAACGCGGAGCCAGTTCATCACCCTGTCGACCAACGAGTTGGCAGTGGCGCGACTCGGCGAACGCCTCGTTCACTGAATCTCCTAGAAGATGGACGACGCACTCAAA
>JANLUG010000094.1:0-1514 GCA_031363335.1 Gammaproteobacteria bacterium | reverse complement strand
TGCCCGTCGCGAGCTTGATCGATTTCGTAACCGCCGCGGCGGCAGTCAATGCCACGAACGGATCGTGCGTATGCGAATACTCACGCGGCAATTCCGCACCGCCCGGCCAGGGCGTTTTGCGGCTTGTGGGGATGTGGGTGTGTTCCGGAAAAAAGACCGATTCGAAGCCGCGAGCTTCCGCCTCCGACGCGAGCACGTGCGGCGCGATCGCATAGTCGGTGGGGAACATCAGAATCCCGAAATCGGTCATCGCAGTGCGTCCTCTGATCCAGGTTACGGGTGGAGGCCGGCGCGCAGGACCTTCTTGTAGTCCTCGTACGCGGGCAACTGCTCCTTGGTGAGGATCTTGTGCACCTGCTCGTCCATCTTGTGTACCAGACCGTTGTCCTTGCTTCGGATGGTCATGTCGACGTTCGGCGCGCCGACCTTCATCACCTTCTGGATCATCGCAAAATGATCAGTCACGTAATCACCGACCACCTTGTTGAAGGGGGGCTTTTGCTCGTCGGTCATGTTGATGGCGACCGCGGCCTTGATGACGTCGGCGCTCATCCATGGCGGCAATTGCACGGGCGCGGCCGGTGCCACTGCGGCAGGCGCCGCAGCCTCTTCCGCAATCGCCGCCGAACCGACAATGGCCAATACGAGAACCATAAAACTCATTGAAAGACGTGACAGCACAACAGATCCCTCTTCCCAGATAAGGCCGTACAGCCTAACAGAGGAGTGCTGACGTGGAGAACTCAGGAGTTGGGGACTGCGCTCGCAGTCCCCGCGTGGAGACGCCTTCAGATCAAAGAACGGTCTTTGCGAAGCGGGAGACGTGCCGGTCGATGGCACGCGCGTAACGCATACCCAGTTCCTGGAAGTAGACGTCCTCGCGTTGATTCTTCATGCCGACGTTGTATGCCGACAGCGCGCACTGCTCCGAGCCGCACAGGTCTCGATAGTGGGCAAGAATCTGCGCACCGCAATAGATGTTCTCGGCAGGGTCAGCGAGGTTCGCGCTGCCGCAGAACAGACCCCAGTAGGGTTTGACCTGCGCCGGACCGATCGCGCCCATGTCCGACGTGACTTCCTTCCGGAAGGAGCTCTCGATGAACACGACGCTGGCGAGCAACTCCGGAGAGAGTCCCTGGCGCTTCGACGCCTCCAGTATCCATCCCGAAAACTCGGTCGCCGTCGTTCGACGGATCCCGAGCGCTTTGTGAAGGCGCTGCGCGAACCGGCTGACTTCGTCCGTCCACGGCGTCTGGGCGGTGACCGCCGCAGGAATCGCAAAGGGCGTCCGTTCGACACCGCGATCACCTGCCAGCAACACCACCGCGGTACACGCCACGGATGCGAAGGCCAGCATTGCGGCCTGGGCCCTGATCAACACCGGAATACCATTCAAACCCTGCCGAATCCCTGCATTCAAACGTCCGCCTACGGTGTTTCTAACAACACGGTTTTGCACGTTTTGGATCCCCCTCGACTGCGGCATTCTATATGCACTGCGTCACTCAATGAAC
>JANLUG010000073.1:0-2139 GCA_031363335.1 Gammaproteobacteria bacterium | reverse complement strand
CGACCGCGATATGCACTTTCGCTTTCGAACTCTGCACGATCTGCATCGAATCCCATTTGCTGTGATCCCAACCCTCGCCGGCGATCAGCGCATCGATATGGTTCGCCGCAATGAACGCGGCGCGATCCGGAAACGTGGTGACCTTGCCGCCGGCGAATCGCACGTGCGGATACAGCAGCGTATCAGCCCACGCGCCGCTGTCTTTCGCATTGAAGGCCGCCATGAACGCATCCATCACACCGCGCGCGGCTGTGTTTGCCGCATCGTCCGCACGCACTGCCGCGCTCGCGATGACGGCGACCAGGAGCAACAACGCCTGAGTTGATCTGATCATTGCGGTACCATCGTCAATCCGTTGGGGTGAGGAATATCCATGGAAATCGCACCGCTGTCGACCTTCGCACCGAATCTGTTCGCGGGCCGGACCGCGCTCGTCACCGGCGGCGGTAGAGGCATCGGCCGCGAGATTGCGCTCGCTTTTGCCGGGCTCGGCGCAGACCTGATCATCGCGAGCCGCAACTCCGACAACCTTGCCGACACCACGCGCGACATCGAAGCGTTGGGCCGGCGCTGTCTCGGACAAGTGACGAACGTGCGCAAGCCGGAAGAAGTGGATGCACTCGTTGCCGCGGCAATCGCGAAGTTCGGCAAGATCGATTTCCTGATCAACAACGCCGGCGGCCAGTTTCCGGCGCGGCCGTTCGACATCAGCGACAACGGTTGGCGCTCGGTCGTGGACTTGAATCTGAACGGCACCTGGAACGTAACGAGCCGCGTCGGCAAACACATGGTGGAACGCGGCTACGGCGCGATCGTCAGCATCGTGCACATCTATTCGTTCGATCGCGGCGCGCCGCCGTTCGTGCATTCGGGCGCCGCGCGCGCCGGCGTTGTCAGCATGACACGCTCGCTCGCCTACTACTGGGCGCGCAAAGGCGTGACGATCAACTCGTTGGCACCGGGAACGATCGCGACCGCCGGCGTGCGCGAGGAAGAGTTCGCCTACTCGGACATCGAGAATTACGAGGCCGTTGCCATCAAGGACATTCCCGCGCACCGGCTCGGCGAAACGTCGGAAGTGGCCGGCATCTGCGCATTCCTGTGTTCACCGGCGGCGCGCTACATCAACGGCGCATCGATCATCGCCGACGGCGGTAACTACATGGGCAACTGGACGCCGATGCTCGATCCGGAGGTCTGACCGGCGTTCATCCCATGGGGTAGAGAATCTCCTTCGTCACCGCGTCGATTTTCTTCATCACGTCTGCACTGAGCGTAAGATCCGCCGCTGCAAGAATCTCAGGTAGCTGCGCCGCTCGCGTGACGCCGACGATGGTCGACGCGACGAAATCGTGTTGCTTGCTCCACGCTGTTGCAAGCGTAACGACGGATATCCCCGCTTCTTTGGCGATTGCCTGAAAGCGCGCCGTCGACGCCAACGATTTTTCGTTGATGAAGCGGTTCACCATCGTCGCCTGCCGCGCGCCGGCGTTGCGGTAGTTCGTGAACCGCGCGCCTTGCGGCTGTGCGCCGTTGTTGTACTTGCCCGACAACACGCCGCCCGCGAGCGGTGAATACGGAATCAGGCTGACCTGCTCCCTACGGCACGCTTGCGCCAATTCGTCTTCGAAGCGTCGGTTGTTCAGGCTGAAGTTGTTCTGAATGGTCTCGTAACGCGCGAAGCCGTTCATTTCCGAGACGCCGAGGCTCTTTGTGAGTCCCCAGGTGGTTTCGTTGCTGCAGCCGATCACGCGCACTTTTCCCACACGAATCAATTCGTCGAGTGCATCGAGCGTTTCTTCGTACCGCGCGCCGTGATCGGGCCAATGCGTCTGATACAGATCGATGTAGTCGGTCTGCAGCTTCTCGAGGCTCGCATCCACCGCGCGCATGACGTTGTGGCGGTCGAGCGTCGTCATGCCGGAACGCACCGCCGCCTTCAGCCAACCATGACTCGGCCCGGACACCTTCGTTGCGATGATCAGCCCGTCGCGCGGCTTCGTCTTCATCCAGCGGCCGAGGATCTCCTCGGTGCGGCCCGCATAACTCGGATCCGGCGGCACCGAGGAGATCCTCGGTGCGGCCCGCATAACTCGGTTCCGGCGGCACCGGATAATTTTCGGCGGTGTCGTAAAAATC
>JANLUG010000043.1:0-5300 GCA_031363335.1 Gammaproteobacteria bacterium | reverse complement strand
AGCGCCGTTCGATCACCGGTTCGGGCAGGTTGGGCTGCAACGCCCGCACGCCGAAGTGCCTGTTCAATACCCGCGCGCTAAGTTCGATATACGCACGTAGCAGATCGTCGCGAAGCAGTACGATCGTCCAAACATGTGGATCCGTGCTTTGTATTGCAAAGTACTTTCCTCGTGTGTAGATTGTCGACCGTCCTGCATAAGCAACCCGTCCTGCATAAGCAATCCTATGAGCCGCTCCGAAGACCCGCCACGCACGCACGACCACGCGCTGTCGCAGTTGCGCTACATCCGCAGCGCCATGGACGGCGCCACGCGCTTCACCGCGGTGCCGGGCAAAGGAGCTGCGGTCATCGGCGCGACGGCGTTGTTCGCAGCCGCGTTCGCAAATTCGCAACCCACGCGTGACGCGATGCTGCTCGTCTGGGTCGGCGAGGCCGTCGTTGCGATCGCCATCGGCGTGGCTGCACTCTTCCTGAAATCGCGCCGCACCGGTGTGGATCTCGCGCGCGGCTCGGCGCGCAAATTCGTGCTGGCGTTGATGCCGTCGGCGATCTGCGCCGCAGCGCTGTCGTTGGCGCTGGCCGTTCACGAGCAAACCGGTTTGATTCCGGCGGTCTGGTTGACCGGCTACGGATCGGCGGTGATTGCGGCCGGCGCTCATTCGGTGCCGGCGATTCCGATCATGGGCGCGATCTTTGTGGTTGCCGGGCTCGCCGCGTTGCTCCTCGACCCCGCTTACGACAACGTGTTGCTTGCGGTCGCTTTCGGCGGCGTTCACGTCGTCTTCGGCGTTCACATCGCGAGGCATCATGGCGGATAGAGCGCGTCCTCGATCGGCCGCGGGCACCACCAAACGCCGCACGCGCGCCGCAACGAAGCCGAAGAAGCCGGCGATCAAATCGATAACCGGGTATTTGCGCGACGAAGGCGGCGCAGAGGTGTTCCGTCTGGTGAACGAGCGGGTCCGGCTCGGCATCCTGAGCGCGCTCGCCGTGACGCAATACCTCAGCTTTGCCGATCTCAAACAGACGCTCGGCGTCACCGACGGAAACCTCAGCATTCACGCGCGAAAACTCGAAGACGCGGCATTCATTGCCTGCGAGAAGACGTTCAAGGATCGACGTCCGCTTACCGAATATTCGTTGACGCCGAAAGGACGCGCGGCGTTCGAACGCTACCTCGGCCATATGGAGGCGCTGATTCAGGCAATGCGTAAAGCGACATGATTCCACCCGTTCAACATCTCGGCATCATCATGGACGGCAACAGGCGTTGGGCCACGCGCCGCGGCTTACCGGCACCGTTGGGACATCGAGCGGGTGTTGCGGCCGCACGGCGCGTTGTGGAATCGTTGCGCCGTCGCGACATTCCGTTCGTTACGCTCTACGCATTCTCCTCCGACAACTGGCGTCGATCGTCCGAGGAAGTCAGCGCCATCTTCGGCGTGCTCGACGGTTATCTCAGCGACGAAATCGATCTGTTGGTGCAGCAGCGCGTGCGTGTACAGGTGATCGGTCGCCGCGACCGGTTGCCGGCGCGAACACGCAAGCTGATCGATCTCGCCGAAACGAAAACCGTGGGCGGCGATGCGATGTTGCTGCGGCTGGCCGTGGACTACTCGTCGCGCGACGTGATCGTTGCGGCCGCGCAGGCGTATGCCGATCGACGCGAAGGCGAGCCGCCGCTCGATCGCGACGCATTCGCGCGTTTGCTGAGCGCGGCGACGAACTCGCCGCTCGTTCCAGACATCGATCTGATGATCCGCACCAGCGGCGAACAACGGCTGTCCGATTTCTGTTTGTGGGAATGTGCGTACGCGGAATTCTATTTCTGCGACGCGCTGTGGCCCGATTTTGGCGACGCAACGTTGGCGCTCGCGTTCGATGAGTTCGTGGCGCGGCAGCGCCGATTCGGCGGAACCCATGTATCTGAGCGGGCTTCCGAGCGCGCTTCCGAGCACACAACGGAGCGCCCGACCGGGCGCAGATACGGTGAAGCGCGATGAGCCGGCGACTCTTCGGGATCGACAGCGGTTCGCTGACGTTTCGCGGGCTGACGGTCGCCGCGCTCGTGCTGTTGATGCTGATCCCGGTCGGTATGGTTCGCGGCGTCATCGACGATCGCAACGCGCTGTATCAGAGCGTCGTCGAGCAGGTCGGTGCCGAGTGGGGCGGCGAACAGACGGTGGTCGGACCGATCCTGTTGATCCCGATCACGGAGCGCTGGGTGACGCTCGAAACCGTTGTCTCCGAGAACGGTGATGCGAAGCAGATCCGTCGCGACCAGTCCCGCGACGACGTCGTCACCGTTCTGCCGGAAACACTGCGAATCGATGCATCGCTCGATGCGGAGCGCCGCCAGCGAGGCATCTACGAAGCAATGGTGTACACGTCGCGCGTCGCGTTGACGGGTCGATTCGCGACGCCGGATATCGCGGTGCCGGTCGGTAAGGCGATCGACGTGCACTGGGACGACGCGACGCTCGCTGTCGGTGTGTCCGCACCGGTCGGTATTCACAGCGTGGAGACGCCGCTGATCACCGGCGGCGCGTTTGCACCGCAGCCCGGCACACAGTTGTCGAGCGCGCCGCAAGGGATGCACTGGCGGCTGCGAGACGCCAAGGCACTGGCCGACAACGGCGAGTTCAGCATCGAGATGACGTTGCACGGCAGCGCGCAGATCGCGTTCGTGCCGATCGGCGCAACGACGCAGGCAAACATCGCCTCCGCGTGGCCGCACCCCGGCTTCATGGGCGTCATACCGACGCAGCGCAGTATCAGTGCGGATGGATTCAGTGCTGCCTGGTCCGTGTCGAGCCTGTCGCGCAACTATCCGCAGGTGTTCGCCCAATCGAATGCGCCGCAGTCTCTGAACGAAGTGAGCCTCGGCGTGCGTCTCGTGCAGCCGGTGTTCCTCTACAGCCTGAACGACCGCGCGGTGAAATATGCGGTGCTGTTCATCACGCTGACGTTCGTGACGCTGCTGGTATTCGAGTTGGTGACGCAGGCGCGCGTGCACTACGTGCAGTACGCGCTGATCGGCGCTGCGCTGACGTTGTTCTATCTCTTGTTGCTCGCGTTTTCGGAACACATCGGCTTCGACTACGCATATGCGATTGCCGCGTCGACGGTCGTACTGATGATCACGTCGTATGTAGCGGCGGCGTTATCCGGCTGGCGCCGCGCGACGCTCGTCGGGGCTATGCAGGCCATCACCTACGCAGTGCTCTACGTGATCCTGCAACTCGAAGACTATGCGCTGCTCACCGGAACCATCGCGTTGCTCGCGGCGCTCGGTGCACTGATGTACTTCACGCGGTCGTTGTCGCGGCAGACGCTGTCCGGCGCGCCGTCACACGCCCACTGACGGCAGCGTCGTGTCGAGCGTGGCGCGGAATCCGGTGGCGGCGCCGAACGACGGCGGATCGAGCGCTTCGAACAATCCGCCGCTGCGCTTCCCTCCGGGCGATGTGCCGGATGCATATCGGGCGATCAACGACGTCAGGGTGTATTCGGGCGTCGTGAGCAATCGATCCGAGACCACGACGTAGACCGCCGAGAACGCGTTCGGGCTGGCGGCCGCAGCAGGTACGCGCGCGCCGTAAACCGAGACGATGTCGTCGATCGTCACGAGCTGCGTCGATGACGGCGGCAGCACCGTGTCGAAGCGAACGCTGACGGACGGGTCGGTGACGAAACGGTGTGGTTGCACTTCGTCCGGTCGCGCGAGACCCATCAGATACAGTTCGAGACTCGAAAACGGATTCGCGACGAAGTTCTCCGAGCCTTCCGCGTTGGTCACGCGATAGCCGCCGGCTTCCGCCAACAGATACGGTCCGTTGCCCATTTGCCCGACGTGATCGGACGGCCCCCAATGGAAGCCGTTGGGTAGCGACAGGTTCAGCGCCGCTTGATTCAGATACGCGGCCCAGCGATGACCGATCTCATGATTGATCTCGAGGCCGAGCGTGTGGCTGTTCTGAAACACCAGCTGCTGCAGCCGACCCGCGCTGCCGTACGCGGCCGCGTGATCGAACGTTGCGACGTTGATGCCGGCGATGTCGTTCTTCACGCCGATCGAGCGCGGCACGCCGTCGCCGGTGCTGCGGGTGTGGAACAGCACGGCGAAGTCGAACGGGTCGCCGGGGATGGCGCTGTACACGCGCTGAATCGTCCGCTCAATGGCCGCTTCGTCGAAGTTCGCATCGACGATGTTGAGCATCGTGTCGGTCGCTTGCGCCATTGCATCGATGGCGCGTGCCGGGAATTCGTTTTCGAGCGATCGGCTCAACACCACGACGTCGACGCGCGCGTCGATCGAGTTGGCCGGCGACAGCGGCTTCGCGCCGTCGGTTGCGGCGATCGAAATCGACACGGCGTCTACCTGTCCGTCGTAGAGCCGCAAGTGTCCGGGTGCGGCGAGGCCGAGCGGGAAGGTCAGCGTCCACACGCCGTCGCGCGCGGTTTCGTCACCATGCGTGCCGTCGTCGAACATCGGCTTGACGATCTGGGTGCCGCTGCCGTCGACGAGTCCGTCGAAGTACAAAAGCTGCAGCGCGACGTTGCCGGTCGTCGTTGTGCGCGCCTTCACCGTGATCGGTCGGGCGGACAGCTCGTCGTCCCACACCGCATATGGGGAGGCTTCGACATCCTGCAGCGTGAACGAGGCGATCGCGCCCGGCGCCGTGTTGCCGCCGTTGCTGGTGTTCTGCGGAACCGTTGCTGCGCCGCCCGCTCCGCCGCCGCATGCGGCGAGCGATGCCAGGAATAGAGGCGCAACCGATCGACACCACAACACGCTTCACCGGAGAGTTTCGAACGTCGCGGCATGCTAGGTGGCGCGCGCCGCGCCGGTGTTACGGGGTTGTGGGCACTGTGCGAGACCTTTCGGACGAGCCGCGCTGCGATCAACGAGCCGCGCGAGATCCGAAGTGCGAAGTGGTTCGCAAATCATCGCTGCTCCCGTAAGGTGACGGCTCGGAAAAAGAAACCGGAGAGGACCATGGCATTGCTCGAAGACAAGGTTGCGATCATCACCGGCGGCGGTTTCGGTATTGGCCGCGCGCACGCGCTGCTGCTTGCCGAACACGGCGCGCGCGTGGTCGTGAACGATACCGGCGGCGCGCTGAACGGCAGCGGGTCGAGCGACGCTGCGCAGTCGGTGGTCGACGAAATCCGCAAGGCCGGCGGGGAGGCCGTTGCGGATACACATTCGGTCGCGAGTTTCGAAGGCGCCAACGCAATCGTGAAAACGGCCGTCGACAAATTCGGCGGCATAGACATTCTGGTGAACAACGCCGG
>JANLUG010000010.1:0-8398 GCA_031363335.1 Gammaproteobacteria bacterium | reverse complement strand
CACCGAATCGCCGCTCGCAAACTTCTTCAGCACGCGCAGCTTGCGATCCACCTGGTGCTTCTGAATTTCGTGCTCGATTGCGCGCAGCCCGTCGCGGCCGTGATACACCGTGCCTGCAAACATGTTGTGGACCTCGCAGTTCGGCGCGTAGCACTCGTCGACCATACGATCCACCGCGTTGTTGTACGTCTCTTCCCAGACGTCGACGCTTTTCAGATTGCGCTGTTCGGCTGTCGTCATGATGAACCCCGTTGCGTTTGACCGATGGTTACGTTTGACCGATGGATGCGATCACTTGAGCGCGCGCCGGAATCGGGTCAGGCAGCTTCCGCGTGGCCGGCGACAACAGGATCTTGAAGGCGCGCGCCCAAACGGATGGGTTCTTGACCCAATCGGCGAGCCCGGCCAAGCCGTGATAGCCGGTCATGATCGCGCGGTGCAGGTGCGCGTCGGCGCGCATGCCGCGTTGAATGACGATCTCGTCGAGCGCGGCGGACACTCGGTCGCGGAGTGTGAGCGGCTGACCGAACAGCTTCGCCCGATACTGTTTGTAGCGATCGCGATCCATCGTCAGCGTGGTGGTCCAGTTGGCGCGGAAGGCGCGGCCCAACTCGGCTTCATACGAGACGATGCGTTGCTCCGGATCGGTGCTGTGTTCCAGTATGTCCGCGAGCAGATGCGCTTGCGTGAAACCCCACGTGCAGCCGCGGCCGTATTTCGGATTGGTGCGTACCGCGGTGTCGCCGATGAAGAACAGCCCGTGTACCTGCGCTTGGCCGTCGACAACGGTGGTGCGCCAGAACGAATCGAGCGCGCCGAAGCCGTAAACGATGTTGTTTACCGGCGTTGCAAACGCCGGATCAATCCATCCGGCGGCGCGCGGAATCAGCCGGCAGAACGTTTCGAATTTGCGTGGATCTTTCACCGCTTCGTACAGAACGGGGTCGTCTTTCCAGACGGCGATGGTGATCGTGAAGTAGCCGTTGTCGGCCGGCAGCATGCCGATGGTGTAGTCGGACGTGATGATGGCGGGCAAACCGTGCAGCGGCGCGTAGGCGTTGCCGGGATTCAGACGATATTGCCGGGTGAAGTACACGTCGCCGGATTCATAATGTTCGTCGCGGATATCGGCGCCGAGTTCGCGCAGCTGACGATCGAGCCGGCCGGAGCGGCCCGAAGCATCGATGACGATATCGCCCCTCAACTCGATCGTGTCAGCGTGCTTGCGTCGCATGCGAACGCCTACGGCCGTCAGCGGTTTGGTCTCGGCCCCGAACAGAAGTGCTTCTGCTTCGCATTGCGAGTGGACGGTGACGCCGGGCAATGCGTTTACGTAGCGACGCATCACGATCTCGAGCGTAGAGCGACGGCTGACGAATGCGGTGAGCTGCGCGTCGCCGGGGCGGGCGCGATAGTTCGTTCGCGCCACCGGATGCAGCGTGTCGATGAACGGCAATTCCCACACGCCTGCCTGCAACAGGGCGGCGACCAGCTTTGGGTGGTGGGCGTAGATCAGATTGCGCAGGCCGCCCATCAGAAAATGCGGATGCGGCACTTGTGGTGCGCCGCGGCGGCGCCAGGTGGATACACCCGTCGGGTCGAATTCGTCCGGCGGCGCCGGATCGCGTTCGAGCAGCTCCGCATCGAAGCCTTTTGCCTGCATCGCAAGCGCGCTCGACAGCCCGGCGATGCCGGAACCGATGACGATGACCTTCGTCACAGACTCAACGCCGGCCGCGAATCAGCCTGCCCGGACGCGCGCCGGTGTCTTGATCGTGCTCGCGCGTCACTTCGCCGTTGACGAGCGTCGCCAGGTAGCCGGAGCAGTTCTGCAGAAAGCGCTCGCCGCCGGCCGGCAGATCGTTCGTCATGTACGGCTGGCCGAGATTCAGGCGCTCGAAGTCGATGACGTTTACGTCGGCGCGTTTGCCGACGTTCAACGTGCCGCGATCGGACAAGCCGTACAACGCCGCGTTGTCGCCGCACTGTTTTTTGATGGCGCGCTCGAGCGACAGCCGCTCGCCGCGTCGGTCGCGCACCCAGTGCGTCAGCATGTAGGTGGTGCTCGATGCATCGCAGATCAGGCTGCAGTGCGCGCCGCCGTCACCGAGACCGACGACGGTGTTGTCGTCGCTCAGCATGCCGAACAACGCATCCTGATTGCGGCGCGCGAAGTTCAGCGTCGGCAGTAACAGCATCGCGCGGCCTTCGTCCTGCAACATCAGATCGTAGATACGCGCTTGCGGTTCCACGCCGTCGCGGCGCGCCTGCACGGCCACGGCGGTATCGAGGGGCGGTTCGTAGTCGATCGGATGGCCGAGCGGAAAGATGTCTTCGAGCGATTGGCCGATCACGAGATGGATCGCGTCGTTGATCGATGCCGACAACGGCGGCAGATCCTTCTCGCCGAGAATCGCATCGCGAATTGTCTGAGTGCGAAGCGCGGCGACCCGTTGCGCGAGCGGCAGTTCGGCGATCTTCAGATACGTCGGACGCCGCTGGAACAGGTGATTCGATTGCAGCCCGAGCAACAAGCCGCCGGGGCGGGCCGCCGTCTGCGGAAACAGCCGCGCGCCGTTCGCATTCGCTTTGGAGACGAACTCGAGCACGCGCTTCCACGCGTCGGGATTTTCCTGGAACTCGACGATCAGAAAGGTGATCGGCAGGTGCGTCTTCTTCGACAGCCGCGCCATCCACTCGAGTTCGTCGTCAAGGCGCGCTTCGTTCGCGCCGATTCGCATGCCGGCCTGGCCCACCGAGCCGCCCGGCACCAGTTCGAACACCGTGCCTGACGCCGCCATCGCTTCACCGATCGCGAACACTTCGTCTTCGCCGGCGAATGTGCCCGGAACCGGCAGCCCCTTGATCGACTGATGGCCGAGGATGCGCGAAGTCGAGAATCCCAATGCACCTGCGGCGATTGCGTCGCGCGTGATCGTCGCCATTTGCGCGATGTCGTCAGCGGTCGATGCTTCGTTCTGCACACCGCGCTCGCCCATCACGTAGACGCGCACTGCGCCGTGCGGCACTTGTGTGCCGACATCCATGGACCAGCGTTTGCGATCGAGCACGTCGAGGTATTGCGGGAACGTCGCCCAGTTCCAGTCGATGCCTTCGTATAGCGCGATGCCGGGGATGTCTTCGACACCCTCCATCAACTCGACGAGTTCCGATTGACCGCCCGGGCGAACCGGCGCGAAGCCGACACCGCAGTTGCCGGCGATTACCGTGGTAACACCGTGACTGGCGGAAGGCTCGAGCACTTCGTCCCAGGTCGCCTGGCCGTCGTAGTGCGTGTGAATGTCGACGAAACCGGGTGTGACGATGGCGCCATGCGCATCGATGACGCGGCGCGATTTCCCGCCGATGTCTTTTTCGATCGCGGTGATTCGTCCGTCGTGGACTGCGACGTCCGATTCATAAGCCGTGCGGCCCGTGCCGTCGACGATCCGGCCGCCTCTTATCAGCAGATCACGCATCGCTCCCCTCCCGAGTCGAATCGTCCGGATGATGCGGGCATTGCGGTGGTGCGTCAACAATTCGGTGGCGCAATACGTCGGTCGAATTCAAAAAAAACGCTAAATGCGTTTATGAAATGGATTTTTATTGCGTAATATTGCGGTCGATAGCCTGGATCGTGGGGGACCAGCCAGTGGAGAGTCGCTTCGTCGATGCGGCGGGTTTGCGCATGCACTACCGGGAAAGCGGTACCGGTCGGCCGGTGATCGCGATTCACGGTTGGCCCGAGACGAGTCGTGAGTGGGTACGCGTCGCGCCGCACCTCTCCAGAAATCGCCTGCTCGCGCCGGATACGCGCGGGCACGGCAAAACCGCCGCACCTGCATCGGGTTATGACCGCGCGCAACTCGCGCTCGACATCGTGCGTTTTATGGACGCGCTCGAAATCGATAAGTGTCCGGTGATCGCGCACGACTGGGGCGGCATCATCGCCTGCAAGCTCGCGCTCGATCATCCCGACCGCGTCGAGCGGTTGTGCATGATGGATACGATCTGCACCGGATGGCCCAAGTTCGTGCAGTACTACTACTGGTTCATGGACGGCGATCGTGCGGAACGTTTTTTTGCGAAGCACGCGCGCTCGTTCATCGACTTTCTGATCGACGGTCGACTTCCTAACGGTTTTCCTGTGCCGCCTGAAAGTCCGTTTTCGATCGACCTGTTTGCAATGACGGCGCCGGACCCGTGGGCTTCGGAAGAAGACCTCGCGGCGTACGCCGATCCGTATCTGCGGGCGGACGAAGCGGGCGTCAGTTGCGCGTATTACCGCAGCCTGCGGTTTCACAGAGTGATTCCGGATGCGACGGCGCCGAACGGCGAGCGTTACGAACGCGTACTGCCAGCCGAGATGGGGCGCATGTGGACGCGGCAGGAAATTCCTTCCGAATACCTCGACTACGCGCCGGAGGATCGGCATAAGACATATCCCGGCAAAACGCTGTGGCTTCACACGAAGAACGTCGTCGCCGCATCGGGATCGACGATCGATGCGCGTGGTGTGCCGCGCGGCGATCCGGCGTTTGAGGCGTTCCCGCGACACTTCCCGAACCTCGAAGCGATTGCGGTGGACGGCGGACACTTCTTCATAGAGGAACGTCCCGAAGCGACAGCGAAGCTGTTGTCGCGATTTCTTGCGAATTGAATTAATGGGATATCGATCGGTGCAGTACCGGATCTGGATTCGCTCGACAGCTTCTAGGAGGAAATACAAATGAATGAACGAGAAAAGCGCAACATCGAACGCGTGAAGCAGTGGTCCTGGATGTGGAACAACGCTGTCGATCGGATGGTGGACGAGTGTTACGCGGACGATTGCGAAGTGGTCAACATGATGACGGGCTACACGATGCATGGTCGCGAAGAGCTACGCGCGATCGAACACGCGATGCTGCAGTTCGACGGTACGCGGCGCATGGAGATCACGAAGATGGTCGCGAGCGGCGACGTGGTCGCCTTGCAGGCCGATGCGGTTTGGGGCGAAGCGCGTACCAAGGCGTGCGCGTTTCTGACGTTCGACGACGCGGGAATGATCGTCTCCGACAACAGCTACGGATCCGACCCGTCGGGTGCATCCACCCGGGTACGCTAACAATTCAAACGCGGTGCCGGGCACCGGTAAGGGAGAAGGAAAATGGGACGACTCGACGGCAGAGTGGCGGTGATCACGGGTGGCGCATCGGGCATGGGCGAGGCGGCGACGCGGTTGTTCGTCCGCGAGGGCGCCCGCGTGGTCATCGGCGATATGCAGAAAGACAAGGCGGAGGCGCTTGCGGCCGGGCTCGATGGGCGCGCGGTTGCGCGCGTGGTGGACGTGAGCCGCTCGGACGACGTGAAGTCGCTGGTTGATACGGCGCTGTCGCAATTCGGCCGCCTCGACGTGATGTTCAACAATGCCGGCATCGGCGGCGGCGAATTGTTGATCCACGAGACGCCGGAAGAGGTATTCGACCGCATCGTCGCGGTCGATCTGAAGGCGGTATGGCTCGGTATCAAGCACGCCGTGACGGTGATGATGAAGGCCGGCAGCGGTTCGATCGTCAATACCGCGTCCGTTTCGGCGCTGCTCGGCATGAAGTACCAGGGCGCATACGGTGCGGCAAAAGGCGGTGTGGTACAGCTCACGCGCGTCGCGGCGGTCGAATACGCGGAGCACGGCATCCGCGTCAATGCGATTCTTCCCGGTGGTGTGCTCACACCGCTCGTGTATGCGAATCCCGCCTTTGCGCAACCGTTAGATCCTCAGGTGGTCGAGGCGCAGCTCGCGCACGTGCAGCCGATCCGGCGTGCCGGCCAGCCATTGGATATTGCGCATGCCGCGTTGTGGCTTGCCAGCGATGAGTCGAGCTTCGTCACAGGCGCGTCGATTGTCGTTGACGGCGGCTGGACAGCGTCGGCGCGTCCACCTGAAGAACTCGTCGAACGCGCGCGGAAGTAGCGGGAAGTAGCGAGAGGAGACGATATTTTGGAACCGGCATTCCAATTGCGCACGCGGGCACGTATTGGCGCCCACGTGATCTGTGATCACCTCGTCCGCCCGATGGCGGTCGCTGCGGACGATGTACCTTGGGGGGTCGAGGCGCTATCCACCGAATGGCTGAGCGCCGCACTGAGTCGCGGTGTGGCGGACGCGAAAGTCGTGTCGTTCGCGCTCGGCCATGGTCATGAAGGATCGAGCGTGCGCCGCCAGTTGAGCGTGCAGTGGAACGCGGAGGGGCAGGCGGCCGGGCTGCCGGAACAGCTGTTCACAAAAGCGACGCCGACGCTGCTGACGCGGCTATCGTCGGGCATGGCGGCGATCGGCGAACGGCGTTTCTTCGAACGAATCCGACCGGAACTCGATGTCGAGGCTCCGCAACTGTTCCACTCGTCGTACGACCGTGCGTCCGGACGATCCATCCACATCTTCGACGACCTCGCCGCGACGAAAGGCGCGCAGTTCTGTTCGTATACGACGACGCTCGACCGGACGCAGGCCGACGAGGTGATCGATACGCTGGCCGCGTTCCATGGCCGCTTCCGCGGCAGCCCGCGTTTTGCGACCGATCTGAATTGGTTGCCGAGCTACGAAGCGTTCTTGCACACCGGCGAGCGTAACGGCATCCGTATCGGTCATGACCGCGCCATGGTCGAAGCGGCCGACATCATTCCGGCGGGCGTCGTGGCGCGTCGCGACGAAATCTGGCCGCGCGCCATCGACGGTCTCGCGTTGCACATGCAGGAACCGCGGACGCTGCTGCATTCGGACGTGCACCTCGGCAACTGGTATATCACTCGCGCAGGCCAAATGGGGCTGTGCGATTGGGCATGCGTCTGCACAGGACACTGGGCACGCGACTTTGCGTACGCCGTGTCGACTATGCTAACGGTCGAGCAAAGGCGTGCCTGGGAACGCGAGCTGTTGTTTCGGTATCTCGAACAGATGCGCGAGATGTCAGGTCTAACGACGCCCGTGTATGTCGCGTTCGATCAGTATCGGTGCCAGCTGTTTGCGGCGCTGTTGATGTGGACGCCGACGTTGTGCCATCCGCCGACGATGCCCGACATGCAGCCGCCGAAAATGTCGCGCGCCATGATCCATCGGATGACCACAGCCATCGACGATCTCGATGCGCTCGATGTCAGGGTGACGGCATGAGCGACCGATTCGTGCCGCTGGACGAATGGGGCAAGCGATTGTTGGAGGAACTGCTGTTCCGCGGCGCGGAGCAGGTCGGCGCGCAATCGTCGGGGGACGACGCCGTTGCGGTCACTCTCACATTCACGCTGCGCGCCGACGTCGCATCCGACAGCATCGAAATCAGCGTGCCCGGATCGGTTGAATCCGAACTCGTCACGCGATTGCCGCGACCGTTCTAACCGCTGACGAGCGCGTTCGGTTTGGGGGTTGGCAGCATGAGGTTCCCTCGGCAATGATGGGACTCGGTCGCAGGTGCAGGGGAACGGGGGGCACCGGCGCGGCTGAGCCAATCATCCACGGGGAAGGGTGTACCGCATGGGGAAAGCGCCTGATCGGATAGATCTGCAGATCATCGAGACACTGCGCCAGGACGGGCGCACACCGAATAAATCGATTGCCAAGCTTCTGAACGTTTCCGAGACGACGATCGCATCGCGCATCCGCTCGATGACCGAGCGCAACGTCATGCGCGTCACGTTGCAGCGCGACATCTACTCGCTCGGTTATCAGTTCCAGGGATTCCTGGATCTTTACGTGGTCGGTCGAGACGTCAATGCGGTGGCGCAAGAGGTCGGCCGCATCGCGGGTGTGCTCGCCATCGCCGTCTATCTGGGCAGCCCGGACATACTCGTATCGTTCGGCGCGCGCGACCGCGATGATCTGGGGCGCATCATCAACGAAGAGGTCGCGAAGGTGTCCGGGATTCAGCGAGTGGACTCCTACGTGGCGCTCGACATTCGAAAGTTCGAGTCGGGTTACGTGGCGCTAGGCGAAGACCGCCATGCAAACTGACGATGTCGATGAATCGATCATGGCGCTGCTGCGCGACGATGGTCGCTTGAGCAACCGGGAGGTTGCGCGGCGCCTCGATGTATCGGAGGGCACCGTCCGGCAGCGTCTGAAGAAGCTCGAAGACGCAAATGCGATCCGAATGGGTGTTGTTGTCGATCCGGTAAAACTTGGGGTCGGGTTCGCGGCGACCGTTCTGCTGACGGTTAAACCGAGGTGCGTGGAGGATGTGCTCGACGCGTTCTGCAAGCTGCCGGAGGCGGTGTATGTCGCCACGATCATAGGCCAATTCAATATCTTCGTGTCGATCGTGGCTGCTGACATGCCGACGCTGCGCGGCCTTATCAACGCGCAGATAGACCGGTGCGGCGGGGTAGAGCGTCTGGAAATCCGCCCGATGATCAGCACGCCGAA
>JANLUG010000009.1:0-1334 GCA_031363335.1 Gammaproteobacteria bacterium | reverse complement strand
TCACGTTGGCGCACGAACTCGGCCACGCGTTCCACTCGTGGGTGATGCGCGATCTGCCGGACAGCCAGCGCAGCTACGGGATGTCGCTTGCCGAAACCGCGAGCACGTTCGGCGAGACGGCCGTCCGCGATGCGCTGCTCGCGCGCGCGAAGACGCCGCGCGAACAGTTCGAGATCATGTGGGAGGAGATGACCGCGATCTCGGCATTCATGCTGAACATTCCAGCGCGATTCAGTTTTGAGAGAGCCTTCTACGAAAAGCGCGACGACCGGCCGTTGCGCGCCGCAGAACTCGAAGCGCTGATGAGCGAGGCGTGGCGGGACTGGTACGGCGAGGCATGCTCGGAGCCCGATCCGATGTTCTGGGCGTCGAAGCTGCACTTCTTCATCTCGGGTCTGTCGTTCTACAACTTCCCGTACCTGTTCGGATTCCTGTTCAGCATGGGCGTGTATCTGCGTCGCGCGAACGGCGGTGCGGATTTTTATCCGCGCTACGTCGCGTTGCTGCGCGACACCGGCCGCATGACCGCGGAGCAACTCGCACGGCAACATCTCGACACCGCGCTCGACGGACCGACGTTCTGGCGCAACACGGTGGATCGCCTCGCGCCGCGCGTGACAGCGTTCGAAGAGGTCGTCGCTGCGCTCGCCTGATCCGGCATGAACTACCCCGACATCCTCGCCGTTGCCGTGACGCTGTTCTTCGTCATGGACCCGCTCGGCAACATTCCGGTTTTCAACGCGGTACTTTCGCGTTTCGACGCGCGCACGCGTTCGCGCATCGTCGCGCGCGAACTGACGATCGCGTTGGTGATCCTGCTGCTGTTCCTGTTCGTCGGTAACCCGGTAATGAAATTCCTGGGTCTGACGCAGCCGACATTGAGCCTCTCGGGCGGGATCCTGTTGTTCATCATTGCGTTGCGTATGATCTTCCCTGCGCCTGCCGGCAGTGACGATGAAGAAATCGTCGACCCGTTCATCGTCCCCCTCGCGATGCCGTTGGTGGCCGGGCCGTCGACGATTGCGATTCTGCTGCTGCAATCGTCGTCGCATCCCGAGCGTGTTTGGCAATGGTGTCTCGCGCTGGTGCTGGCTTGGGTCGCGACTACGGCGATCCTCGCGTGTTCGCCGTGGCTGATGAAAGCGCTGGGAGACCGCGGTGTGCGCGCCCTCGAGCGTCTAATGGGGATGCTGCTGGTGTTGCTGGCGGTGCAGATGCTGCTCGACGGTGTCGCGCAGTTCTTGGCCGGGTTACCCGCCGCTCGTTGACGGCAACGGATCGCGCGCCATCGAGACGTCGTCCAGAAAGAGCGCGCCGGCCGGCGTTACGTCGAA
>JANLUG010000982.1:0-1977 GCA_031363335.1 Gammaproteobacteria bacterium | reverse complement strand
TCGTCTCGTCGCCGCAGCGAAGGTGGAGCACGTGGGATCGGGTCTTTCGGGTTATCGATCGCCTACCGCCACCTACTACGGTCAGCGCAATCTCGTGTGGGTGTTCGCGAAGAACATGCCGGCGAGTTTGATTTGGTTGCTGCTGCCGCTACACGTCGTCATGAATGCGATGATGATCATCGTATGCGCGCTGCGAGGACAGTTTGCGGTTGTGGCCCGGGCGAAGCTGGACGCGTTGAAAGGTCTCAAAGGATTGCCCGCGAAGCGCCGCGCGGTGCAATCGGGTGCGACCGCCCCAACAGGTGCAATCTGGCGCGCGCTCAGCAAGTCACTGGTTCCGGGGAACTGAAGCCGATGCGCTTGTCAGCCAGCATCGTTACGTTTCGCTCGAACGTGGGCCTCTTCAGCGCTCTCTCCGAGAGCCTTGTCTGTGCGCTGCGCCGCGCGCGGACCGAGTATCCGGTCGTCGCCGACCTCGTCGTGGTAATCAACGACACGCGGGAGGAAGACGTTGCGGCGATCGAATGCGCCGTCGAGCGAATCCGCGCGGGCGCCCCCGAGTACGTTCGTCTCAGAATCGTAAAAGGCCACGGCAACGTCGGCTATGGGGCAGGGCAGAACCGCGCGCTTGAAACGGTGTCGTCGGACTATCACCTGATCCTGAACCCGGACGTCTTCCTCGAGAAAGACGCGGTGCTCGAAGGGCTGCGATATCTGGATGAGCATGCCGAGGTCGCCATGCTGGTCCCGCAGGGCTTTGATCCGCAGAACGAATATGCGCGCCTGTCGAAGCGACATCCCTCTCTGCTCGTCTTGTTGCTTCGCGCGCTCGCGGTGCGTAGTTCGGACGGGATCCTCGGTCGCCGCGTCGCGCGCTACACCTACGGCGGGGAATTGCCGTGCGACGCACCGAAGTCGATCACGCTGGCGAGCGGCTGCTTCATGCTGTGCCGTACAGACACTTTGAGAAAAGTGAACGGGTTCGACGAACGATATTTCCTATACTTCGAAGATTACGACCTGTCGTTGCGCGTCAAGAACTACGGCCAGATCGTGGAACTGCCGCAATCCCGTATCACGCACTACGGTGGTCATACAGCACGACGCGATCTGCGCCGTGTCGTACATTTCCTTCGATCCGGTGTGAGATTTTTCAACCGATACGGCTGGCGGATCGTGTGATCGTTCGTCGGCAATGGAGCAGTGAGTAGATGAATTCCGTTCTTCCCGTCGTACTTGCCGGAGGCGCCGGTACACGTTTGTGGCCGCTATCGCGCGAGCTGTACCCGAAGCAGTTCCTCAAGCTCACCGGCGGCCAGACGATGCTGCAGGACACTCTGTTGCGCATTGAAGGACTCGATGCGGCGCCGCCATACCTGATCTGCAATGAAGATCATCGCTTCATCGTCGCCGAGCAGTGTCGCGCGATTGGTATGGAGTGGGGCGCAATCGTGCTGGAACCCGTCGCTCGTAACACGGCGCCGGCCATTGCGTTGGCGGCGTTGCATGCGATGTCGGGCGGAGACGATCCGGTGATGCTGATCCTCGCCGCCGATCACCACATCGCCGATCCTGCTGCATTTCGCGCAGCCGTTGCGATCGGCGCAGATCTGGTTCGCGAAGATCAGTTGCTGACGTTCGGCATCGTCCCGGAAGTTCCGGAAACGGGCTATGGATACATAAAAGCGGGCGCCGCCATCGGCGCGGGTGCGCACGAAGTTGCACAGTTCGTCGAGAAGCCGGACGTCGATACGGCGCGGAAGTACCTCGCGGCCGGCGGCTACTTCTGGAACAGCGGCATGTTCATGTTCAAGGCGAGCACCTATCTCAAAGAACTCGAGACGCATCGCCCCGACATCTTCAAGGCCTGCCAGAACGCGGCCCGCAGCATGTCGAACGATCTCGACTTCAAGCGCCCGGGGGCCGAGTTCGCCAAGTGCCCGTCCGAATCGATCGACTATGCGGTGATGGAGAAGA
>JANLUG010000961.1:0-2310 GCA_031363335.1 Gammaproteobacteria bacterium | reverse complement strand
CGCGGACGGAAGCGCGCAACCCGCATGCCGCGGCGCACCTTCATATCCATCAGCCCGTCCGGTTCCGACGACAACGTCTTTAGATCAAGAACCTCGCCCTGTGCACTGACCGTATAGCCCACTTCGACGTGACCTTGGGTTGGATTCGTGCGCAATGCCGGGGGCGGCGACGGTGGATTGCCGGGGATCGGGCGGTACAGCACGGTCGGTTCGCCGAAGTACGCGGCGATCTGCTCGTCGGTCAATTCAGCGCGGTCGTGCATGATTTGCCGTGCATGGACGTATACCGGCAGCGCGCGTGATTCCTTTTCGAACAGCAGGTACCAGTCCGCCAGATCGAGTTCGGCAAGTGCCACTTCTATCGGCTTGGCCTTGGGATCCGCGGACACGAGCTTGACGATTTCGAGCAATGCCTGCTCGCCGGGTCCAAAACGGTTGACGACGATGCCGGGTTGCCCCGGGAGAGGAAGACCGGGGGCCGCCATGGAGCCCACCATCGCTTCGTGGTCTTCCGGCGGTTGGAACGGAGGAAACCGCTCTTCGCGGTAGGTCGTTGCGAGGCCGCGCAATGCCGGGATCAGGCTCGGATCGTTCTCGCCGTTCGTCCGCGCGAGGATCTGAATGGCGCGTTCGTAAAGTCCGCGAGCGGCGAAGAGGTTCGAGGTTCGGTCGTACCACGCCGCAAGGTGGTAGAGACCCGGCACGAGATTCGGACTGAACGGACCATACTTCCGTTCCAACGTCTCGTATGCGTATTCCTGACGATCGTTTGCTTTGTCGATTTTGCCCATCGACGCCAGCGTGTTCGCTTCCTTGTAGACGATGTCGATCTGTTCGGTGGTGTGCAGCCCGCCGGCGACGCGCGCGATGTGCTGCGCCTGTTCGTACGCGTGCAGTGCTTCCGGGTACTTCGACTCACCGCCGAGCGCATCGCCAAGCAGCGTCATCGGTACGACCAGCGATACGTCGTAGCGAGAGGTGCGACGCTCCTGTTCGGCGACGATGTCGGTCAGCAGCCGCGATGCGTCGGAGTATTCCTTCATCTCGATCTGATGAGCGGCGACGCTGATGCGATCGTCCGTTGCGTCGACCGGCGCATTGACGATGGGTGCATCGATGGGTGCGGTCGCTTGCGCATCCGGTGCAGCCATATTGCCGATCGCGTCCGGTTCGTCGGCAGGGCGCGGCGCCGCGGCGGTAGCCGGTTCATCGGCCGCGTGTACGCCGATCGGCGTGAATGCCAACGCGACCGATATGCTCAACCAGCCAAGAATCCGCATGCAGTGATTGCTCGTGTTCGAGATTCGACCGCCCGCGGCGATCTTTCGTTCCGGCGCAAAAGTCTCAGAGCAGCCTCCCGGCAAGTCAAGGCGCCATCGAGTAGCAAGGATGGAGTCGTGACGTTGCGCACCCTCGCCGCTCATGCAGGTCCGGGACCTCCCTGACAACATCCTGATAACATCGCGCGCGAACCCGAAGGGCGCGCGCATGGAGCCTGCCGACTACTGTCTCGACGCGAGCGGACTCGTCTGTCCGGAACCGCTGATGCTCGTGCGCAACCGCGTGCGCGAAATGCGTGCCGGCGAGGTGCTGCACGTGTTGGCGACAGATCCCACCACCGAACGCGACCTGACGAATTTTTGCCGGTTCATGGGTCACCAGATGTTGAGCCACGAGCTGAAAGACGCCAAGTATCACTATCGGCTGCGCAAGGGTTGATCGCGCATGACGCGCTTCTACTTCGCTTACGGCAGCAACATGAATCCGGCACGCGTGACCGCGCGCGGGTTGCGGTTCGATCGCGTCGGCAACGCGGTGCTCCGCGGCGTCCGGCTGACGTTCGACAAGCAGTCGAGGGAACATCCGCGCAGCGGCCACGCGAACCTGACGTTCGATCGCGCATCGAGTTCGGAGGGCGTTCTGTATCGGCTTCGAGATACGCAGGAGATCTGCCGGATGGACCCGTTCGAAGCGGCACCGGTGAACTACAGCCGCGATGTGGTGATCGTGGAAGCAGAAGGCGAGCGCATCGCCGCGTGGACTTACTTTGCCAACGCGGCGGTCATTCGTCCGGCGCTACGGCCGGAACGCGACTATCTCGAGCATCTTCTCGCCGGACGCGACTATCTTTCGCCGCGTTACTTCGAATGGCTGAGCAGCACCGTGTGCGTCGATGACTGATCCGGTCGCGTCCCGCATCGCGCGGATCTTCAACGCTGAATTCCTCGCGAGCCACCACACGCTGATGTGCGGCGGCGCCGCGGAGCCGCTTTACGAACCCGCCGACGGCGCGAATCCGGCGCGCATCGT
>JANLUG010000937.1:0-1391 GCA_031363335.1 Gammaproteobacteria bacterium | reverse complement strand
GCGCCTATGATGCAGACCGCCGCGACGTTCGACATCGGCGAACCGCCGAGGTTGTGCGTCATCCCGATCGAGGGGTTCGAGAGTTGACGTTCCGCAGCGCGACCCTGCAGCTGCAGATACATCTCGTACAGCATGCGAATCCCCGACGCGCCGATCGGATGGCCGAAGCACTTCAGGCCGCCGTCGATCTGGCATGGAATCTGACCATCGGCGTCGTAGAAACCGTTCATCACGTCTTTGATCGCGCCGCCTTCGGGCGACAACTGCAGATCCTCCATCGTCACCAGTTCGGTAATCGAAAAGCAGTCGTGGCATTCGAACATGCTGACCTGATCGCGCGGAGAGTCGATGCCCGCTTCCTTGTACGCCTTCGTTGCTGCGATACGCGTGGTATGGAAATAGCTGCCGTCCCAACTGTTGTGGCCGGATTCGGATCCGTTGGAGAGCGCCAACTGCAGCGCCTTCACCGAGACGATGTACTGTTTGCCGAGACGTTTGGCGATTTCGGGTGTCGTCACGATTGCACATGCCGCGCCGTCGGATACGCCGCAGCAATCGAACAGGCCGAGCGGCTCGGCAATCATCGGGGCGTTGAGCGCGTCCGCTTCGGTGATTGCCTTACGTAGGTGTGCCTTCGGGTTCTTCACACCATTCGCGTGGCTCTTCACCGACACATGGGCAATGGCGCGCTTCAAGTCGTCCCGATTGACACGGTGCTTCGCGCGGTAGGCGCTCGCGAGTTGCGCGAAGCTACCCGGTGCAGATGTATTCGCGCCCCATTGCGGCGCCAGCGTTCCGCCCAGGTTGCCCGGCAGTCCGCCGTATCCGGTGTCTTTGAGTTTCTCCACGCCCAACGCGAGAGCGATGTCGCATGCGCCAGAGGCCACTGCATACACCGCGCCCCGAAACGCTTCGGAGCCGGACGCGCAGAAGTTCTCGACTCGCGTCACCGCGATGTTCGGCAATCGCAATGCGATCGATAGCGGCAAGCCGCCCTTCCCGACGTTGATCTCTTCGTAATGGGTCGAAAACCACGCCGCGTCGATCTGGCTCTGGTCGATTCCCGCATCCGCCATTGCCTCGGCAAACGCCTCGACCATCAATTCCTCCGCGCCGGCCTCCCAGCGCTCGCCGAACTGAGAGCAACCCATACCGAGAATTGCAACTTTGTCCTTGATGCCTCGCGCCATGTCTGTCTCCTGAACGATCTGTGAATTCGAATGCTACGCGGCCGCGCTTTGCGCAGCGTCGGCCCGGACCGGCACCGCTTTCCAGAAATATCGAACGAACCCGCGCAGATGGTCGAAGGATTTGATTCGAAACATCATCCGCACCGCGATCCCGACGTCGACTTCACCGACATTCACGTCGGTGAAGTCGGTCATGAAGCG
>JANLUG010000900.1:0-4004 GCA_031363335.1 Gammaproteobacteria bacterium | reverse complement strand
GCCTTCCCGCGTATCTCCCGATCCGTGCCCTCGTACCAGGTATCGAAGGTCAGCTCGGAAGTGTGTATCGGATGCTTCATGTTCGCCCGCGCTATGGAATGGCCGGTTCCGCACGCACGGGCAAATCGGCGAGCACCGGCGCCGTTCGCATACGCAGCGTCGCAATCGCAGCCAGCAACAACAGCACCGCAAGGAACAGCAGGCCTCCGGTGAAACTGCCGGTCGCCTCTTTCACGAGACCCACTGCGTAAGGCCCCACGAAGCCGCCGAGCGCGCCGATGGTGTTGATCAGCGCGATGCCGCCTGCGGATGCGCTGCTCGTCAGAAATTTGCCCGGTAACGACCAGAACGGGCCGCGGCTGCCCAGGTCGCCGATGGCGGCGATCGTCAACGCGATCATGCCGGGAATCGGCGACACCATGAACGCACTGAGCGTGAAGCCGACGGCCGCAATGAAGCCCGGCACCGCGATGTGCAGAATCCGTTCGCCGGTCCGGTCGGAATTCATGCCGATGACCACCATACCGATTGCTGCGCCGATGTACGGAATGGCGGAGACCACGCCGACCATCAGATCGCTCAGTCCCGACAGCCCCTTGATGATCTGCGGTACCCACAGCGTGAGACCGTAACTGCCGCACTGGCACGCGAACATGATCATGGCCAGCAGCCACACCGTCGGGTGCAACAACGCTTGGCGCAACCCGACGCCGTGACGTGCGAGCGCCGCTTTCTGCTCCGCTTCGATGCAGCCGCTCAGCCAGGAACGCTGGTTCGGAGTCAGCCAGTGCGCCTGCGCGGGGCTGTCTGGCAGATAGGCCCACACGACCAACCCGAGCACGATCGCAGGTGCACCCTCGAGCAGAAACAACCACTGCCATCCCGTGAGCCCCATCATGCCGTTCATGCCGAGCAGAAGACCGGCCACGGGACCACCGACGACGATCGCAAGCGGTATGCCGATCATGAACATCGACACCGCGTGCGCCCGTTGCGCCACCGGAAACCAGTTGGACAGGTAATAGATGATGCCGGGCAGGAAACCGGCCTCTGCAACGCCGAGCAGAAATCGCAACACATAGAAGCTCATCGGGCTGCGCACGAACATCATCGCGACGGCCAGAAAACCCCATGTAACCATGATGCGCGCGATCCAGCGTCGGGCGCCGACACGCGCGAGAATCAGGTTGCTCGGGATCTCGCACAGTGCATAACCGATGAAGAACACACCGGCGCCGAAGCCATACACCGCGGCGCTGAAGCCGAGGTCCTTGTTCATCTGCAACGCGGCGAAGCCGACGTTCACGCGGTCGAGCCACGCGACGATGTACAGCACCAGCAGGAACGGAATCAGCCGCCACGTGACCTTAGCCAGGGTCGCGCGTTCGAACTCGGCTCCACTGGATTGATGTTCTGTGGAACTCACCGGAACCTCCCCTTGTGCATCAGCGTGACGCTATGCGGCATCGACAGTACCGGCGGCCAGTTCGCGTGTGAGTTCGCCCGCGGGAATCTCTTTGCACCCGGTTGGATTCTGCCCGCACCACAACGGCGAGAAGTCGCCGCTGTTCTGCGCCTCCGCCTTTGCTCGAATCGGCGCCACCGCAGCACCCGCCAACGGAAATGCAGGCACTGACGCGGACATCGGGCCTTGCTCGCGCATGATGCGGTTGACGATGCCGCGCGCCGGCCGGCCCGTGAACACGTTCGTCAGCGCCGTATGCCGTGCGGCGTCGCTCTTCAGCGCCGCGCGATGCACCGCGCTCGTCGTTGCCTCCGGACACAGCAGATATGCAGTGCCGATCTGCACGGCCGCGGCGCCGAGCGCCAGCGCGGCACCGACGCCTTTCGCATCGACGATGCCGCCGGCCGCAACCACGGGCACCTTCACTGCACGCACGACCTGCGGCAACAGCGCGAACGTGCCGATCTGCGTGGTGATGTCGGTGGTCAGGAACATGCCTCGATGGCCGCCCGCCTCGACACCCTGCGCGATGACGACGTCCACACCGTGCACTTCGAGCCAGCGCGCTTCATCGACGGTCGTCGCCGACGACAGGATCGTAGCGCCCCACGCTTTGACGCGCGCGACCAGGTCCGCCGACGGCAAACCGAAATGGAAGCTGACCACCGGCGGCGCGAACTCGCTCAGCAGATCGGCAAGCGTCGCGTCGAACGGCCTCCTACCACCCCCCTCTGGAATGCTGTTGGGATCGATTGCAAGTTCGCGATAGTACGGGGCCAAGCTCGCGCGCCACGCCGCTTCTCGCGCAGCGTCCGCCACCGGCGGCGCGTGGCAGAAACAGTTCACGTTGAACGGCCGATTCGTGCCGGAGCGAAGCGCCCTCAACTCGGCGCGCATCGCATCCATTCCGAACATGGCGGTGGGCAATGAACCGAGGCCGCCGGCAATGCTGACGGCGATAGCGAGTCCGCTGCCCTGCACGCCGGCCATCGGGGCTTGAATGATCGGCAGCGAGATTCCGAGGCGCTCTTGCAGGTTCATGGTCATCGTCCGGTTCGACCTCCAAACGCAGCATACCGTGCGGGCGGCTGATCCCGAGAATCGATACAAGACTGCTCTTTAGGATTTTTCGCTCGTAGGATCTGACGTTCGGCTATACGTTCGCTTACACGTTCGGCTACACGATCGACCATCCGGGAGCACTGTCATGGCGCGTCCGTTTCCCACCGACAACCCTTACCTGCACGGCGGCTTCGAACCGATTCGAATGGAATGCGACAACGCCGACCTGTTCGTCCACGGCGAGATTCCGGCCGATCTGCGCGGGACGCTCTACCGCATCGGGCCGAATCCGCAGTTCGCGCCCCGCGGGCGATACAACCCGCTGCAGGCCGACGGGATGATCCACGCGTTCCACATCGAGACTGGTCGCGTCGCTTACCGCAACCGCTGGGTCAGAACGCAGCAGTGGACGCTGGAGCGCGCCGCAGGTCGATCGCTATTCGGGACATCGGGCGATCCGCGCGACGTGGACCCCGAGGTGGCCGGCGTTCGATCCGACGGCGTCGCGAACACGCACATCGTCTGGCACGCAAACAAACTGCTCGCCCTCGAGGAAGGGCACGCGCCGTTCGACATCGATCCGACGACACTCGAGACGCGCGGCCGGTGGACGTTCGACCAGCAGCTGCCCGGCAACATGACGGCGCATCCGAAGATCGACCCCGACACCGGCGAGATGCTGTTCTTCGCGAACTTCCCATCGCGCACGTTCACCGGCGAGATCGCGTTCTACGTGGCCGACGCAGGCGGGCACATCGTTCGCCATCAAACGCTGCAGGGGCCGTTCCCTGCGCTCGTGCATGATTTCGCGATCACGCGCGACTATGTGATCTTCGGCGTCTGTCCCGTCACATTGTCGATCGAACGGGCGCGCGCCGGCGGCGCGCCGATCGCCTGGGAGCCTTACCTCGGCACGCACGTCGGTGTAATGCCGCGCGACGGCCGCGGCGAAGACACCCGCTGGTACTCGGGCGAAGCGTGCATGGCATGGCACACGATGAACGCGTTCAACGACGGTGCTCGCATCTGCATCGACGTGTGCCAGCAGGAAGCGCCCGCATTTCCGCCGGTTCACGGTCCGATGCCCGAGGAGACATCGTTACGCCAACACCTTACGCGCTGGACGATCGACCGATCCGAGGGCGAGGAATTCGGCATGCAGCGCCTCAGTGACATCGTCTGCGAGTATCCGCGCATCGACGAACGCCGCACCGGCCTGCCATACCGGTACGGGTACGTGGCATGCATCGGCGGGCCCGGCACCGGCGACATGTTCCAACGCGCAATCGGACGATTCGACCACCAGACGTTGACGATGCGGACGTTTCACGTCGGCGCTGCAGCTGCCATCTCGGAACCGGTATTCGTGGCGAAGTCACGCGCATCGGCGGAGGGCGACGGCTACCTGCTGGCCACGGTCTTCGAGGAAGCCCGCAATGCCAGCCACCTCGCCATCTTCGACGCACAACACGTCGAG
>JANLUG010000878.1:0-4996 GCA_031363335.1 Gammaproteobacteria bacterium | reverse complement strand
TCATCGAGATCAACGCCAAGACGCGTGAGATCGTCTGGGAGTACGCCGACGATCCGCCGTTCTCGTTCTATACGTTCATGGGCGGTAGCGTAGATCGTCTGCCGAACAACAACATGCTGGTGTGCAAGTCTGCGAAGGGACAGTTCTTCGAAGTGACGCGCGGCAAGAAAGTGGTGTGGGAGTACATCAATCCGTTCTTCGCCACGAATCCTCGGCTCGGTGGACGCATGAACATCGTGTTTCGCGCGCACCGCTACGGTGTCGATCATCCGGCGCTCGTCGATCGGGATCTGGATCCCGATCGCTACGCAAACCTGAATCGGCTGTACGCGTAGACCTAGCTCCAAGGTCGACCTGAATCAGTGATTCCACCACGCGCGGTCCGAAAACGAACGCAGGTCGATTTCGTGCGTCCACACTGAACGGTGCTGCTGCGCGAGGTGAACGTACGTGTCCGCAATTTTGGCGGGCAGCATGAGACCATCGTGTTCCATGCCGCGCGTTTCCCGCAGTTGCTGGAACCGCTCCGGCCCCAACATTTTTCCGAGCGTGTCCGGCGCATCCACCGCGCCGTCGATGACGATGTGCACCACGTGAATTCCTTTCGGCGCGAATTCCGCGTTCAGCGTCTGGCACAGCATGCGCCGACCGCCCATCGCGGCAGAATGGGAATGCTGGCCGCCATTGCCGCGCATCGCCGCGGTGGCAGAGGTCACCAACAGCGTCCCCGTGCCGCGTTCTTCCATCAGCGGAAACACCGCCGATGCGACGCGGAACAGGCCAAAGGTTCCGAGGCGCCAACCCATCTCGAACGCTTTGTGACTGGTGGCCTTCAATGCTCTGTCGCCGATCTGCGCGCCCAGGTTGTAGACGACGACTTCGATCGGGCCGATGTCGGCTTCAGCCGCCGCCACCCGCTCCTCGATGCTGCCTTCCTCGGAAGCGTTGAGCAGAAATCCGGACGCTGATCCGCCGCTCTCCTGAATCGCCGCCACCATTTTGTTCAAGCCGTCTTCGTCGCTGCGTCGACACAGCACTGAGTGATATCCCTCTTCCGCAAAACGTCGCGCCGTATTTCCGCCAATGCCGGTTCCGGCACCTATCACCAAACAAACCGGTTTCATCGTATGGTCACCTCAGTCTTGAGGTTGCATGATAAAACTATTTACTTTCATCATGCAACCACTTCAAACTGCATCGCATGAAATACAAGTCATTCGACCACATGAATTGTTCGCTCGCGCAGACGCTCAACGTCATCGGCGAGCGATGGACGCTGCTGATCCTTCGCGACGCGTTCTTCGGCGCCAAGCGCTTCGGGCAGTTCGAGAAGAGCCTCGGCGTTGCGAAGAACATCCTGACGTCGCGAATCAACCTGCTCGTCGAGGAGGGAATTCTGGAGAAGCGCGAATCGACGGAAGGCGCTCACTCAGAGTACGTGCTCACCGAGAAAGGCTGGGACCTGCAGCCTGTTCTCCTGTCGATGACGCATTGGGGTGACAAGTACAAGCCCGACAAGCGCGGCAAGCGGCTGACCTTCGTCGAGCGCGCAACAGGAAAGCCGATTCGGAGGATGAGCGCGGTCAGTCAGGACGGGCAACCACTGCGCCCGCGCGACATCCAGGCAAAGGCAGGCCCCGCGCTGGACAACAAACTGCTATTGCGAGGACGCGAATGAGTGAATCGAAAGACGACGTGGCATTGATCGTAGGCGGCGGCCCCGGCATCAGCGCGAGTTGCGCGCGACTCTTCACCGACGAAGGGATGCGCGTGGCCGTCGCGGCCCGGAGTCCGGACAAGCCGGTACTCGAAAAGCTCGAGCAGACGCACGCCATCCGGCGATATGCCTGCGATGCGAGCGATCCTGCTGCGGTGCAGACGCTGTTTGAAAAGGTGACCGCGGACCTCGGCGCTCCGCGGCTCGTCGTACACAACATCGACGGGCGCGTGCCGGGCATCTTCCGCAAAGGCATTACCGAAGCCGATCCGGCGATGGTGCTCGACACGCTGCGCAACTCGTCGTTCAGCGCATTCCTGGTCGCGCAGCAAGCCGCGATGCAGATGCTAACGAACGCACCCGGCCGCAACGGCGCGAAAGGTACTATCATCTTCACGAACGCGAGCGCCGCGATCAAAGGCTACGCAAAGAGCGGCGCGTTCGCGATGGCGTCGCACGCGAAGCTCGGGCTCGCCGAGAGCATGGCGCGCGAGCTGATGCCGGAAGGCATTCACATCGTGCACGTACCAATCGACGCGGCCATCGGCTGGACGCAGGACGACGGCACCCGTGCGCACCGCTTAGCCGGTACGACTGTGGACGACAACATGGCGGACCCGGACCACATCGCGCAGATGTATCTGCAGCTGCATCGTCAGCACCGATCGACGTGGGCGTTCGAGGTGGTGTTGCGGCCGTGGGTGGAGAAGTGGTGAACGCGCGGCTTTTTTATTCGTCGACTGCTAGTCCTGCCTGACCATCGCCGCCCGGTTCGTGTTCGCGGCCGGTCCGAGCCCCAGCCAATCGACCATCTGACCGGATCGGACGGCAACTCGCTTTGACGTGTAGCGCGATGGCTGTGCGGCACATATCGCGTCGCGCCGTTCGCCTCAGACACGCGCTTCGAACCAGCGCTTCACGTTCGGAAAATTCGCGAGGTCGAGCGGGATCACGTTCATCTGGTTGATCCACGGCCACGAACACATGTCGGCGATCGAGTACTCGTCGCCGCCGAGATAGGCCGCTTCGCCGAGGCGCCGGTTCATCACGTACAACAAACGCTCGGCTTCGCGCGCAAAGCGCTGCCGCGCGTACACATCGACCGGCTCCGGCGCGTAGCGCGCGAAGTGATGCGCCTGGCCGTGCATCGGTCCGAGACCCGCCATCTGCCAGATCACCCACTGCAGCGTGGTGTGACGCCGGCGCGGTTCCTGCGAAAGGAACTGGCCGGCTTTGTCTGCGAGGTAAATCAGGATCGCGCCGGATTCGAATACCGCGAACGGCTCACCGCCGCCGAGCGGTTCGTGATCGACGATCGCCGGCAACCGCGCATTCGGATTGATGCTGCGGAATTCCTTGCTGAGGTGATCGACCTCGCCGCGGTCGCCGCGGATCACGCTGTGCGGCAGCGCCGTCTCCGCAAGCATGAACGACACCTTGCGGCCGTTCGGCGTGTTGACGAAGTAGCTGTCGATCATTGCGGCGCGCTTAATGACCGTTTGTGGCTGACAGATAACGCTCGCGATCGGCGTGAGTCGCAGGCTTGTGCGCCACGTCGTCCGGTCGGAACGCGCGCGTGTACGCCGCGAGTTCCATCGCAATACCGCTCGGGTCGGCGAAGTACATCGAACGAACCCACGTCGCCTCGGTTACACCGACCGTGTAGCCCTCAGCGTTGTCGGCGTGATTGATCACGTGCACGCGCACGCCTTTCTGCTTCAGCCGCTCGACGTATGCATCGAACTTTTCGAGCGGAATCGATATGGCGAGATGATTCATCGACGCGTGCGCGCTGGTGAAGTTGGAACCCGGGCGCTGATCCTGCGACGCGATGCCCGGTGCGGCCTCCGGCGCATTCGGGAACCAGAAGAACGCGATCATCGCGCCGTTGCCGGCATCGAAGAAGAAATGCTGACCGTGATTGCCGATTTCGAGCGTCTTTACGAGCTGCATCTCGAGCACGTTCGTATAGAAGTCGACCGTCTCCTTCATGTCTTTGCAGACAAGCGCCACGTGATTGACGCCCAGATATTCGAACTTCTCTGCCATTTCTTGCCTCCTGCGGGATGTCCCGCGTGCGTGGATTCTACGCCGCACTGCGCGGCGGAAGGAATTTGTCCATCTGACCCGAATCGAAGTACTCGTAGATCCGCGAAATCATACCGTCGCGGGTGTAGGCAACGAAGCAAGCGTCCATCTGCCCAACGAAATCGTTCGGGTGCGTGACGAACAACGTATGCTGTTGCGTGTACAGGCAGTCGCGCCTGTGCCACACAATCACCTCGGGCGCGTAACACCGCTCCAGTATCTCCTTCTTGCAGCGTAGCGCGTAACGCGAATATCCTCGATGCAACATCCACTTGCCACTTGCGAGGAGGGACGCAAATGTCGAAGTGTCTCGGTTTGAACCACATCGATCTCGGCACCAAGAACATGGAAGCCACGCGCGCGTTCTATGAGGACGTGCTGTGTTTTCCGCTCGCTCGCGCCGATCTGGTCGAGCTCGGCAACAAAGGAGTCATGAAGCACTACTTCTTCGACATCGGTAACGGTCAGCTGCTCGGTTTCATGAGCGGCGAAGACGTCGAAGGCTATCCGAAGGATTTCGACTCCGGCATCAATAAAGGTCTCGGCCTGATGCCCGGCGTGTACCACTTCGCCTTCGACTGCGACTCGCTCGAGAACCTCGAAGCGACCAAGCAGCTGCTGCAGCAGCACGGCGTCGAGGTGCGCGGCCCGGTCGATCACGAGGGCTGGTCGAAATCGATCTACTTCGAAGATCCGAACGGACTGCAGCTCGAGTGCTGCCATCTTTTGCGCGCGTTCAACGCCGACGACGCGGTTCCACAGGTGCGTTTCCGCATCGAGCGCGGTCAGAAGCTGCCGCCGCGCGAAGAGGGTGTTCAGGCCGCGGGTTGAGCGCGTCGCCGAAAAACGCGGTCGCAAACCCGCTGACGATGTCATCGAGGCGCTGAAAGCCACCGGCGTATTCCGCTCATTCGTACCAATTGCACCTCCTCGACAACGAGTTGCAGCGTATCAACCGCGACGTACAGATGATGAGCATGCACACCGTGTTCGATCTCGACCTCGTCGCCGAACAGAGCGGCCGCGCGCGGCTCGAATCCGACGCGCCGCTGTTTCCACGCATTTGACCTAGGGAATGTCCGCAAAACCTACCTCCTTGTCGACTAACGACGATATAATGGCGCGCATCGATCAGCAGGATGGGGACGATGGCGAAGCAGGGATCATTCGCGGGTACGGGGTTCGAGAAGT
>JANLUG010000082.1:0-6671 GCA_031363335.1 Gammaproteobacteria bacterium | reverse complement strand
GCTGATGTCGGCCCCGGCGTTTGCGATCGGTACCGCCGCCAGTACGACGGTTACCAACAACGCCTCGCTGAGCTATCAGGTCAACGGCTTCGCGCAGACACCCAGAACCGCCTCGGTGGTGTTCGTCGTCGACCGCGCCATTGCGCCGTTGGTTACAGCGCAAGGCGCGACGGCCGTGAGTGTGACGCCCGGTCAGACTTCGGCAGGCGCCAGCGCGTATCCGGCCCTGAACTTCGACGTCAGGAACAACGGCAACGATACGCAGGACGTGTGGCTCGCGCTGATCGAGCGCGGTGCAACTGCGGTTACGGGTCTCGCCGGTCAAGGCACCGGCAGCGCGTTCGTCGCAGCTGCGCCGATCGTCGCCGTCGATACCAACGGCAACGGTACGTATGAAGCCGCCACCGATACCGTGTTGACACTAGCGGGCGGCCACTACGTTCTGACGAACCTGTTGCGCGACACCACACGCCGCGTGCTCGTCGTGGTCAACGTGCCGGTAGCGGCGGCGGACCTCGACCGCGACGCGTTCACGCTCGTGGCAGGTGTCGCGGTGGCAGGCGGCGGCGCCTTCATCGGCACGGATACGAACGGCCGCAATGCACCGGGCTTCGCAGGCGCAGTCAGCGTCGCCGACGACACCGCGGTGGTGCAAAACGTATTCGCCGACACTGCCACGAGCAACGTCGAAGATCTGACCTGGAACTTCGTAGCGAACGCGCAGGGCGTTCAGGACGTGATCCGCAACGGCCAGCATTCGGATAGCAGCGCATTCGTCGTGGCCGGCGCGAAACTGTACATCGGCAAAGTCGTGCAAGTGCTTTGGGATCCGATCAACGGCAACCGCTATTCGGCGAACAACAGCGACACGTTGTCGGGTAGCAATCCGAAGGCAATTCCGGGCGCGGTACTCATGTATGCCGTCGGCGTCAGCAACGACGTCGGCTCGCCGAACACGACCGGCATCAACATCACCGACGATCTGCAGAGCACCGGCGAAATCACCGCCGGTAGTACAACCGCAGGCGTCAACGTTCCGCAGAACGTATCGGTGACGCTGAACGCGGTGCCCATCTCGCTCGATGTTCCGGATAGCCCCAACATGACGTTGATCAGCTATCACACGTGCGCGGCGTTTGCCGCAACGGCGACGGCGGCCTTTGCCGTGACGAACCCCGAAGTGACCGTTTCGCTGGGTACCTGTGCGGCGAACCAACGGGGTGTCATCGTCTATTTCGTAACGCTCAACTGATCGGGGCGTTACCGATGCGATGATGCTCGGCGCATCTTCTGATGACACAGCGGATGACAACGCGAGTCTGGCGCGCGGTGTGTAAACACCCCGCGCCAGCCTCGTTTTTTGGCCGGCAAATACGCTACACGTGCGGCGTACTGTTGTCGGTCTGCGTGCTATGGGCCGAGTCGGCCATGGCCATTCCGCCGAACACGCCGATCACCAACACGGCGACTGCAACGTATCAGCTTGCAGGCGCCGATCTTTCCGTCAGTGCGAGCCAGACCGTCGTCACGGATGCGACGTCGGGCAACAGTCCGCCAACCGGCATTACGCTCGCGCCGAATCATGTCGATGAAAATTCACCCGGCGCGACGATCGGAACGATCTCCGTCGTCGATCCGGATCCTGCCGACACGCACACCTACACGATTTCCGATCCACGCTTTCAGATCGTCGGTGCGCAACTGCAGTTGGCAGCCGGCACCGCGCTCGACTTCGAAACGGAGCCGAGCGTCACGCTCACCGTGACCGCGACCGACCCATCGGGCGCCGCCGTCACCGTCAACCTCATCGTCGTCGTGATCAATCGCAACGAGGCACCGACCGCCGTTGCGCTCAGCAAGACGACGTTCGACGCAAATACCCTGGGTGCGCCGGTCGGTGCGTTGACCGCCTCTGACCCCGACGTCGGCGACACGCACACCTACTCCGTCGACGACACGCGTTTCGAAGTCGTCAACGGCACCTTGCAGCTGATCCCGACGGTCAGCTTCCCGCTCGGCACCTCCGTCACAGTCGTGGTGACGGCGACGGACGCCGGTGGCCTGTCGTTCAGCCGTTCGTTCATGCTCAACGCCGCACCTCCCGGCAGCGGTGCCGGAACGAATGCCAGCATTCGAATCCTGGAAGACGCACCCGGCGTGGCCGGATCGGGCACGACCGATGTCGGCACGACCCAGTGCAGCGCCTCTTCGGATCCGTTAGGTCCGTTTCAGAACATCCCGGCTCCTACGGCGCTTTCGGGCGCGCAACTCCCCGTGCCGGGCGCCGTGGAATTGCGCGGCGCTTCGGTGTTCAAGACCGGCACGCCGGTATTCGTCGAAGTGGTCGATGTGAACGCGAACACCGATCCGGCCGTGCGCGAGACGATTCTGGTGACGCTGACGACGGATGCCGGCGATGCCGAGACATTGCGGCTGCTCGAGACGAGCACCGACAGCAGCGCGTTCGCAGGCTATATCGATTCCGTTTCCGGTCCGGCGCTTGCCCACGATTGTGCAATCGCCGGCGGCCTGCACGTAACGCTTACGGCCGACTATGTCGACGCAGCAGATGCAACCGATCGCGCCGAGGCGCGCGCGATGTTCGACCCGGTCAGCCGCGTCTTCCTGGCCAGCACCGGGCAAGCGATCGATGGCGCGTCGATCGTGTTGGTCGACGGCAGCGGGGCGCCGGCGCACGTTGTGGGAGACGACGGTGCTTCGGTCTATCCGGCGACAGTCTTGTCCGGCACCGATGTCGTCGATTCGGCCGGCACGCACTACACCTACGCGCCGGGCGAGTACCGCTTCCCATGGCTCGCGGCCGGTACATATCAGTTGCGCGTCACGCCCCCTCATAGATTTGGTTTTCCATCTACGGCGGCGGATGCATCGATTCAAGGTATCGCCGGCGCGCCGTATGCACTGTCGGGCGCGTCGCGCGGCGCGACATTCACGATCGCGGTCGGACCGTCGTCGCGTGTCGACCTGCCACTCGACTTGCTGCCGATCGTTGCAACGTATGCATCGCTCGACGTGTTCGCGCTTGCGGCCGGCAAGCCCGGCGCGACGAACCAGTACGTGGGCGCGACGCAGTGTTCGAACGGTACCGGCTTTGTTGCGTCGCCCGCGCCGGTGAGCCGTGCCGGCGCGGTGACGGTTCCCGGTGCGGTAAATCTGCTGGCGAGCAGCGTTTTCGGCGGCGGCGAACCGGTATTCCTCGTTTTGACGGATCCGGATCAGGATCTCGATGCGTTTGCGCCCGATACGGTTCTGCTGACGGCGAGTTCGCCGAGCGGCGATACCCAGACATTGCGATTGGTCGAAACGGGCGCGGGCACGGGCGTGTTTTCCGGCTATCTGCAACTGACGCACGCGGCGGCCGCGCCGACTGACTGCGCGCTGAGTGTTGCGTCGGGCGCGCAGTTCACCGTCGTATATCAGGACGCGCATGACGCGACGGATACCGTCACGCGCGCCGCGGCCGTCGATCCGGGTTCGCGCGTGTTCAACAGCGCCACCGGCGATGCGGTCGACGGCATCTCGATCACTCTGCTCGATGCGGCGACGGGCCAACCGGCCGGCGGTAGCGTCTTCTCCGACGACGGCGTCACCGCATTCCCCGCAACCGTTGTGAGCGGTCAGGGCGCCGTCGATGCATCCGGCGTGCAGATTCCGTTCGCGACTGGAACGTATCGGTTCCCTGTCGTCGCGCCCGGCACGTATCGACTGCGCGTGACGCCGCCGCCGGCCTATATGTTTCCGAGCCAGATCGCCGATGCACAACTGCAGGCGCTCGCCGGCGCGCCGTTCGCGCTGTCCACCGGTTCACGCGGAGCGAACTTTACCGTTGTCGCCGGTGAAGCGTTGCAACTCGACGTACCGGTCGATCCGACCACCGTCGACATCTTCGTCAGCAAGCAGGCCAACAAGGACGTCGCCGCGGTCGGCGACTTCGTGCAGTACCAGGTGCTCATTCAGAACAGCGACACGGCTGGAATCGTCAGCAGCGGCTCGCTGATCGACCAGTTGCCGAAGGGTTTCCGCTACGTCGCGAATTCGGTTCGCATCAACGGCGCCCGCGCGGCGGAACCGGCGATTGCGAAAAACGGCACGACGCTGATGTTCGCGCTGCCGGTCCTCGCCGCCGCAACGACGCTGGAAGTCGAGTATGTAGCCGAGATCAGCGCAGGCGCCGAAATCGGCAAAGCGGTGAACGCGGCGCATGTAACGGGCGTCGGCGTGGGTAGTTCGAATACCGCGTCCGCCACCGTCACGGTGCGTGAAGATCTGTTCGCTACAAAGGCGATCCTCATCGGCCAAGTGATCGACGGCGATTGCAGCGACGGCCACACAAAAGGTCTGCCGGGCGTGCGCGTGTTACTCGAAGACGGCACGTACGTCGTGACGGATCTCGACGGCAAATACCACATCGAAGGCGTCGAGCCAGGCACGCACGTGGTGCAACTCGATGTCGCGACGCTACCGGAAACGCACGAAGTGATCAGCTGCGGCGACGACACGCGGCATGCCGGCACCGCGTTTTCGCAATTCGTCGACGTGCAAGGCGGCACGATGTGGCGCGCCGACTTCCACGTTGCGAAGAAGCCGCCGTTGTCGAATCCGGTGACGCTGCGGTTCGATTCGAAACTCGATCACGACTCGCACCGGGCGAACTTCGTACTGTCGTTGGCGGGTGGCGCGATTCCGTTGTCGGGCGTGGCGGCAGTGGTGACATTGCCCGACGGATTGAAGTACGTCGCAGACTCGGCGCGTGTCGACGGGCAGAGCGTCGCCGTCGCGGCCGACGACGGCGCGTTGACGTTCCGTCTCGCCAACACGTCCGCGGCGTTCGAGCACAACGTGACGTTTGCGGCCGACGTGCTCGATGCGCACTCGGCGGCAACCGCAAAAGCCATCGCGATGTTCGAAGTGGACGGCAAGCGGTTGCGCACGCCGGTCGTGTCGAGCGCGGCGACGGCGGCCGCAACGACGGTTTCGATGGGCGGCAAGCCGCCGCCAAGCAACGTCACCGTCGTCGAAGTGACCGCGAAGCACACGCTGACGCCGCGCCGCCCGTTCGAGATTCCGGCGCTCGGCGATGCGACGATTCCCGCCTTCGATACTGCGTGGCTCGCCAAACAATCGGCGGAACCGGCGATCGTCTGGCCGCTGCCGAACGCGAATCCGCGCGTGCCGGCGGTGTGGGTCGTCGTAAAACACCTCGCGGATCAGCGTGTGGCATTGACGGTTGACGGTGCGGCGGTCGACCCACTCAGCTTTGACGGCACCGACGTCGACCGCGAGCGCGGCGTTGCGGTCACGCGCTATCGCAACGTGCCGATCAATGAAGGTAACAATCGCGTCGTCGCGCGGTTGATCGCGACGGATACGGAATCGACGATCGACGGCAGCGTGCATTTCTCCGGCACGCCGGTGCACGCCGAACTCGTGGCGGATCGTTCGTACCTGATCGCGGACGGCATCACGCCGTCGGTAGTGGCTGTGCGGTTGCTCGATCGATCCGGCGCGCCCGTTCGTCCCGGCATGACCGGTGCATTCGTTGTCGAAGCACCGTTCCATATGCTCACGCCGACGAGGCCGCTCGGTCAGACGTTGACGCCGAAATCCGCGCACGAGACCTATCTCGTGCGCGACGACGGCATCGCGTACGTCGAGCTGCAACCGACCACCGACTCCGGTCACGCGCAACTGACGTTCGCATTCGACGGTTATCACTCCGAGACCGTCAGCGCGCGGATCGCGCCGTCGGCCCGCGACTGGGTGCTGGTCGGCTTCGGCGAAGGCACGCTCGGCTACAACCAGCTGTCCGGCAACATGGAAGCGTTGAAGGCGACCGACATCGACAAGGATCTGTCGTTGGAGGGCCGCTCCGCGTTCTATACGAAGGGACGCGTGCGCGGCGAATGGCTGCTGACGCTTGCGTACGATTCGAACAACCACGGCCAGAACAGCCTCGGCCAGCAGATCGATCCGAACAAGTACTACACGTTGTACGGCGACGGCGCCGAGCAACGTTACGACGCGCAAACGCAGAGCAAGGTGTACGTGAAGCTCGAACGCGAAGACTTCGTCGCGCTGTTCGGCGATTTCGACACGGGCTTCAACAAGACCGAACTGACGCGCTACACGCGCCGCATGAACGGCGCGCGCGGCGAGTATTACGGCGATCGCGTCAGGTTGCAGGGTTTCGCCGCCGAAACGAATCAAGGCTTCGCGCGCGACGATATCCGCGGCGACGGCACGTCGGGCGAATATCACCTGTCGAACGGCGGCGTGGTGATCAACAGCGAAACCATCCGTATCCAGGTGCGCGACCGGTTCAAGAGCGAAATCGTGTTGAGCGAGGAAGCGCTGACGCGTTACATCGACTACACGATCGACTACGACCGCGGCACGCTGATCTTCAAGCAGCCGGTGCCCTATCAGGATGCGCTGTTCAATCCGGTGTACATCGTTGCGGAATATGAAACCGGCGGCGCCGGTGCGGCAGACGAAATCGTCGGCGGCGGCCACGCCGGCTATCGCTTCGGATCGGGCGACAGCGAAGTGGGCGTGACGTATGTACACGACGGCGCGGCCGGCACCGGCGGCGACCTCGGCGGCGTCGACGTCACCGTGGAACTGCCGGCGTCGAGCGTGTTGACGATGGA
>JANLUG010000832.1:0-3146 GCA_031363335.1 Gammaproteobacteria bacterium | reverse complement strand
GGTGGAAGCAACCGGCGCCGCAGGCGTGGGTTCGCCGTCGAACCAGTTGCCTACGTCTTCCGTGGGTGCGCCTGCGACCTGGCCGTTAGGGGTTGCAGGTGCGGTAGTCGACGCAGCGGGCTGCGCACTCGTTTCCGTCGTTTCTTTGTCCGACCCGCAGGCGGTCACCAGGAGGAGGACCGGCGTACAACTCACCAGGAGGGTCAGTGCAGATGCGTGAAGGTGCGTTCGAATCATGGCCGCGTGCCGTTGAGTGCGTTGAAGGCACTCCAGCCTCGTTCTTCCATTTTCTTGGTCTGCATCTCCGACGGCACCGAATCGGGGTTCGCTCTTTGCCGATCGGTAGGCTCCCACCCGCAGTTTTTTGCGAGTGCGCGAATCTGCTCCTGCAGCATGTCGCGGTGCTTCGTCCAGGCCCGCAGCTCGCTTTCGGCAACGTTGCGCAAGGTGCTGAGCCGCTTCACTGCCAGGAAACGATTTGCCTCCCACGTGGCGCGGCAGATTTCCTGATGGACTTTTTCGTGCTCGAGCTCTGCATCCGCGCTGCCCTTGCACACATGCGTGGCGAGCCATTTCTTTTCGTTGTCGCCCTCGAGCTTCTGCCCCCGATACACGGTTTCGCACGACCCGTCGAACACCTTGGTTTCGAGGCCGGTGACATTGCCGCCGGTCGGCAGCAGCGGAGGCTTAGGGGGTTCCTGCTCCCATTCGTTCACCGTCTGGCACGGCAGCTGCCGGTTCTCCCACGTCTTCGGCAGTTCGTCTTCGTAAATGAATTTGTAGAATGCATCGAGGTCTGTGACACCGTTCGGTAGCGGCGTCCGCTTCGACGGAAGGGTCGAAGCCGCATAGCGCTTCCACACGTCGATGCCTCGCTCCTTTTGCCAGTACTGGTCCACCAGGCTGCAGAGGTCGCCGCACTTGGTGCACTCCCGGGTACCGTTATTGGGGTCGATCAACTGCGCGAACGCGCCGATGGGCAGGAACAGCAGGACGAATAGGGTCACGGAGAAACGCGTTTGCATTGTGGGTACCTCGTCGCGCGGGTAGCGGGCGCGAGCAAACGTCATTCGCGCTCGCTGACGGTACTGCGCCCATCACATTAAGCAAACATCAAATTTCGCGTACGCTACGGGTACACTGTAGATGGGGGCGTCCGATGACCGCACCGATCGGCCCATACAGCACCGCGACCGACATGCTCGCTGCTCGCATACACGAGAGATTTCGTCCAGCGAACTCGTCGAGCTGCATCTGAGGCGGATTGCGGAACTCGACGGCGCGCTGAACTCGATTCCGTTACGCACCGCAGATCGCGCTCGCGCCGCCGCGAAACGAGCCGATGCGGCGAATCTGGTGGCCCGCCTGGATCGAGCTTTTTCTGCATTTGACGACCTCGATTGTCGCGAACTCCTTTAGATCCTCAATTCATCCAACTCGGTATCCGCAATGAACGACTCATCCACACCCATTGGTGTCACCTTCGGCAGCCTCAGCGTGCTCGGTCCACGCGCGATCATCGACATCGCAAAGCGCGCAGCGCAGCTGCATTACCGCTCGTTGTGGACCGTCGAAGCGAACGGCACTGACGCTTTCACGCTGCTGGGTGCTGCTTCCGCCGTCGCACCGGAACTCGACCTTGCGACCGGCATCGTGCCGATTCAGTTGCGCTCGCCGCCGCTCGCTGCGATGTCGGCTGCATCGCTTCAGGCGTTGAGCCCGAATGCGAACATCTGGCTCGGCATCGGCGTGTCGGCGCCCGGCATCCTGAGCCAACACGGCATGCCGCCGGCGGAACGCCCGATCGCGATGATGCGCGAGTACGTAACGCTGCTGCGCGAATGTCTCTCCGGCGAGTCGGTGACGTTTCAGGGCGACTTCTGGCAGGTGAAGCGCTTCACGCTCGCGGTGCGGCTCGGCGAGCGACGACCGAAGATCGTGATGGCGGCGCTCAATCCGCAGATGCTGAAGCTCGCGGGCGAAATCGCTGACGGCGTGCTGCTGAACTACATTCCCGTGTCGCATGTGCCATCGGCGATCGCCCAGGTGCGCGCCGGCGGTGGCGCGCGGATCTTCGCGTATGTTCATGCTGCCGTCGGTGATCTCGCGCGTTCGGCGAATTCGGCGCGGCGCGATCTTTTCAACTACACGATGGCCGACGGCTACGCGCGCATGTTCCGCAGCGCGGGTTTCACCGACGAAGTGGACGCGCTGCGCGAACGTCACGCCGCGCGCGATCGCGACGGCGCGCTCGCAGCGATTTCCGAACGCATGATTCAGGCGATCGACTTCATCGGCTCAGCTGACGACGTGACACGTTTCGTGCGCGGCTATGTCGATGCGGGCGTCGAGCACCCGGTGCTGATGCCGATGCCGTGGGGTGAAGACCGACTCGCGGTGACGGATGCGACGATGCAAGCCGCGGCCAGCGCAACCGCCGGTGTGGATTCGTGAAATCGGACCTCCTCAACTCTCTACGCGCCATCACGCTGGCGTTGGGAAGTCTCTTGTTGGCTGCGCACGCCGTAGCGGACGACAAACTCGACGGGTTCGTGGCCGGTGCGGGGCACCGATTGCGGACGCAACAGTAACGCTCTACGCGGCGGGTACGAGTGCTCCCACGCAGTTGGCACAGGCCAAGACCGATGGCCGCGTCGCGTTCACGTTGGACTACGGTGCTCTCAACAGTTCGCGCCCAATGGCCGGCCACGCATGGATCAACAACACCGTCGGCCATCCCGACACCAGAGAAAAGTTGGACCTGATCGAGGAGAAGCTCAAATCGAAGGTTGAAGGTCTGGCGGGCTCGGAGGCGAACGCCGACGCAAACGCGAAGTTGTGGATCAGCCTGTTTGAAATTCTGCAGACGTTTCCCGGCGGCGACGTATCGATGGTGCAACCCGACGGCACGGTCCTGCCGCCGTTCAATGGCGGCAAGAGCATTATCGGACCTTGGGGAATTGCCATCGACGGCAACGACAACGTCTGGGTGGCCAACGCGACTGGCCGTTCAGTCTTCTTCGGTTCGGCAAGCCGGTCCACACTCCGCTGATCGGCCCGCCGCGCCGGCCTTGATTCACCGAGGACTCGCTATGTCGAACATCGTTTCAATGATCGTGGGAGTGCTGCTGCTGTTGGGTGCGGCC
>JANLUG010000817.1:0-1153 GCA_031363335.1 Gammaproteobacteria bacterium | reverse complement strand
CGACGCTCGGCATCCTCGCGATCGTATTCGCCGCCATCGGCGGCATCCTGTGGGGCGCGCTCACCGCGCTGTACCGCAATCGCCTGCCGGACGTCGTCATCATGTTTCTGGTGATTCTCGGCATTTCCGTGCCGAGCTTCGTGTTCGCGGCACTCGGGCAGCTCGCGCTGGTCAACTTGAACGCGCTGTTCGGCCGTACGCTGTTGCCGGTGGCCGGTTGGGGCACGGTGGCGCATATGATCGTGCCGTCGATCGTGCTCGGGCTCGGCACGATGGCGTTTCTGACACGTTTGATGCGTTCGTCGATGCTCGAGATCGTAAACGCCGACTATGTGCGCACGGCCAAGGCCAAAGGTCTGCCGATCACGCGCATCTTTCTCAAACACGAATTGCGCAATGCGATCCTGCCGGTGATCACCGTGCTGGGTCCAGCCATCGCCGCGATCACGACCGGCGGATTCGTCGTCGAACTGGTGTTCGCTATTCCCGGCCTCGGCCGTTACTTCGTGCAGGCCGTACAACAACTCGACTACACCGTGATCATGGGCACGACCGTGTTCTACGGTGCGTTCCTCGTGCTCATGGTCATCCTGGTCGATCTGCTCTACGGGTTCGTCGACCCGCGCGTGCGGCTCGAATAGACCATGGCCGAAGCGAACCTACCTGCCAACGCTTTCGAACCGGTCACCGCCGAGCGGCGGCTGCAGCAGCTCTCGCGACCGTCGTTGTCGTATTGGCAGGACGCGTGGCTAAGGCTGAAGCGCAACCGCCGCGCGCTGCTGTCGTTGTACATCATCGTTGCGTTGCTGGCGTTCACGACGCTCGGTCCGTTCGCGTGGCGCGTGGACCCCGCAAGCCAGGATGTCGATCAGGTCAGCCAGGCGCCGTGGGCCGATCGCACGGCGACGATCGTCGAGCCTTATCACACCTGGGACGGCGCGCCGGCTGATACCGGCGTGGCGGCTTCGCAGACATCGTCATTGCGGCTGGCAGAGCCCGCCAATACTCAAGTCGTGCGTATGATCTGGAATGCAGATCAAAACGCGAGCGGCTATCGGATCTATCGCAACATTCTGCTGCCCGGCCCGGAGCGCGACTTAGGGTTGCCGTTGGCCGAGTTGTACGGCTCGGATCAGACCCGCTTCGAAGACCG
>JANLUG010000121.1:0-2056 GCA_031363335.1 Gammaproteobacteria bacterium | reverse complement strand
CGTCACGCGCTCGATATGGGCGCAAAGGAAGTGGAGGTGACGCGCGAGGCGGAGAATGCCTGGCTCGAACTGCTGCTGACGGGTGCCGGACGCATGATCGGTTCGCCCGACTGCACGCCCGGCTACTACAACAACGAAGGACTAACGCCCGGACCTGGCGCGCGTCTCGCCGTCGGTCATCCCGGCGGGGCGATGGCGTATTTCAAATACATCGACGAATGGCGCAAGTCCGGCGAGTTCGAAGGGCTCGAGTTTCGCTAACGGAGCCACACAGTCGCCAGAGCTACAGTGACGGCACGCGCAAATGCCATTCCGTCGCCTGCTCGTACGTGTGGCCCGCCCGCAGCACGCCGACCTCGTCGAACGGCCGTCCGGCGAATTGCAGACCTACGGGTAAGCCCGCGCGCGTGAAGCCGCACGGTATCGACAGCGCCGGCAGACCCGTGGCGTTGAACGGCGCGGTGCAGCGGATCATCGCGCTCAAAATCGACTCTTCGATGCCGCCGTAGCGGATGGTTTCCTGGCCGATGCGCGCCGCAACGATCGGCGTCGTCGGTGTAACCAGCACATCGACAGACTGCAATGCGCAGCGCATAGATACGGCAAGCGCATCGCGAGCGCGCAGCCCGAGCATCAGCGTTGCGGCATCGGGCGACGGGCTGGTGAGTAGTGCTCGCACATCGGCACCGAAATCCGCGGGTCGTGTGTGCAATGCAGCTGCGTGGATTTCCTGGGCTTCGGCGAGCACCAGCCCGAACAGCGCACCGACGCCGTCGGCGACACCGGGAATTTCGACGTCGCGCACGTCGGCGCCGAGTCGGCGCAGTTCGCTGATCGCATGCTCCACTGCGACGGAGACGTCGTCCTCCAGGTGGTCGTAGAAATAGGCGCGCGGAATTCCGATGCGCATTCCGCGCACGCCGTCGCGAAGACCCGCGGTGTAGTCCTCGGTCGGGGTGCGGACGGTCGTCGCGTCCATCGGGTCGTAACCTGCTACCGCATTGAGTATCAGCGCCGCGTCCTCGACGCTGCGCGTGATCGGTCCGGTGTGGTCGAACAGGTATGACAGCGGCAACACGCCGGCCTTGCTGACGCGCCCGTACGTCGGCTTCAGCCCGACGACACCGCACACGGACGCCGGCATACGAATGCTACCGCCGGTGTCGGTGCCCATTGTCGCGGTCGCGAGGCCGGCGGCGATCGCGGCACCGGAGCCGCCGCTCGATCCGCCCGGGATATGTTCGAGATTCCACGGGTTGCGCGTAGGACCGTAATGCGGGTTGTTGGTGGTTACGCCGTATGCGTATTCGTGCGTGTTGAGCTTGCCGAGCAGGATCGTGCCGGCATCGCGAAGCCGTTTCGCCACCGGACAGTCGTGCGCGGGCACGTGGTTCGTATGGATCTTCCCGCCACCCGTCGTTCGTATGCCGGCGGTCTCGTATAAGTCCTTCAGCCCGATGGGGATGCCGTGCAGCGGACCGCGCGATCTTCCTGCGGCGATTTCGTCGGTTGCGTGGCGCGCGTCTGTGCGAGCGCGCTCGGCGGTGACGGTGATGTACGCATTCACGCGCGGATTGAGGTTCTCGATGCGTTGCAGGTATGCCTCTGTCAGCTCCAGCGGAGAACATTCGCGCGCCTGCAGCGCCTTTGCAGCGCGCGCGATGCTCAATCCGCAAAGTTCGAGATCGCCCACCACAATTCCCCTTGTTCCGATTGTCCGATCCGTGCGGCGAGTATGCGGCAGGACGCAAGCGTGCGCGATTGACGCTCGACGGCCCTTTCACCACACTCTGCGGTCCTCTAAAACCAAGCCAGGGAGTGACCAATGACGATCAAAGAAGGTGACAAGTTACCGTCCGCGAAACTCAACATGTTCAAGGACGGTAAGCCCGCGGCGGTGACCACCGACGAACTGTTCGCCGGCAAGAAAGTGGTCGTGTTCGCGGTGCCCGGCGCATTCACGCCGACGTGTTCGATGGCGCACCTGCCGGGCTTCGTCGTGAACGCCGACAAGATCAAGGCGAAAGGCGTCGACAGCATCATCTGCCTGTCCGTG
>JANLUG010000793.1:0-1679 GCA_031363335.1 Gammaproteobacteria bacterium | reverse complement strand
AAGGAACTGCTGACATCGATGTTCGAGAAGCTGAATCGCGAGCACGTGGAAACGCTGCGCCGGCACGGTGCAACACCGCCGCAGTCGATGCTGACCGCGCCGACGTGGGAGTTCGACGAATGTCTGGCGCGGCTGGCAAATACACACGGCACGACCCATCTGACGGATGACCTCGACCCGGAAGCGGAGCGTCGGCTGTGTGCGCTCGCCGAAGCGCAGTGAGGCATTCCGGCGGTGTTCGTCGTCGGGTTTCCGGCATCGGGCCGGCCGTTCTACTCGGCGCCGAGAGGTGAGAACGGTGCCGCGCAGAGCTTCGACCTGTTGTTCCGCGGCGTCGAAATAACGACCGGAGGCCAGCGACTGCATCGGCGCGCGGACCTCGAAGCGGCGCTGCGTGCGCGACAGATCGATCCCGCCGCGTTCGAGAGTCACCTGCGTATGTTCGAACTTGGCATGCCGCCGCACGGTGGGCTCGCAATCGGACTCGAACGACTCACCGCGCAGGTGATGGGATTGTCGAACGTGCGTGAAGCGGTGCTGTATCCGCGCGACCGGGATCGACTGACACCTTAGAAGGGTCCGGGTAAGCTCGGCCTTCGAACAAACGAGGAGGTGCGGCATGGCCGAACGCATGATCGATTCGAACGGAATCCGTCTGTGGACCGAAGACTTCGGCGACCGCCGCAACCCGACGTTGTTGTTGGTGATGGGCGCCAGTGCGCAAGGCATCCAGTGGCCGGAGGCGTTCATCCAGCCGTTCGTGGACCATAACTTTCATGTGATCCGCTTAGACAATCGCGACACGGGTCAATCGACGTGTTTCGATTTTTCGAAGCAGCCGAACGATCTCGCCGCAGATGCACTCGGCGTGATGCAGCGCGCCTGACGCGATGCGCATACGCCGACTCGCCGCTCCGCTCGGTGCAATCGTCGAAGACCTCGACGTACGCCGCATCGATGCAGCGACGTGGCGTTCGCTGAATGAACTGTTCTGCGAACATCACGTGCTGTCGTTGTCCAACCAGCGACTGACGCCCGACGATCAGATGGCTTTTGCGCAGCGTTGGGGTTCGCTCGTGCGGCACCCGTATTCGGGCATGAAGGAAAATCCGGACGTCATCGAATTGCGCAATCGCGGCAAGGCAAAAGACGTCAATCAGCATTGGCATTCGGATATGACGTACAACGTCGCGCCGCCGAAGTTGACGATGTTGTACGCGCTCGAAACGCCGGAGATCGGCGGTGATACGGCATTTGCCAATCAGGAGCTCGCGTACAACGCTTTGTCCGAGGGGCTGCGAAGCGTAGTAGATGGGCTCAGGGCCGTACATACCGCTGAAGGTCTCGCTGCGCTCTATGGCGAGAACGCGAAGGCGGCGCCGCGCGCCGAACATCCGGTGGTGCGTGTGCACGACGAGACCGGCCGCAAGTCGTTGTATGTATGCCGCGCGTTCACGCAGCGCTTCGTCGGCTGGTCGCGCGAAGAAAGCGCGCCGTTGCTGGAATTCCTATACCGGCACGCGACGCGGCCCGAGTTTCAGGCGCGCCATGTCTGGCACGTTGGCGATCTGGTGATGTGGGACAACCGTTGCCTGCAGCACTACGCGGTGCACGATCACGACGACCAACCGCGCGTCATTCATCGCGTGCAGGTCGAAGGCCCCGTGCCCATTTAGTTA
>JANLUG010000776.1:0-1511 GCA_031363335.1 Gammaproteobacteria bacterium | reverse complement strand
CCTTCTCGGCTAACGAATTGATCGTCGAGAAGGGTCATCGCGTGCCGGAGCAGATCTATCGCTTCGCGCGCTTCTTTACCCGCTTTCATGTCGAACCGGCCGCACATCCGTGGCACCAGAACCGCATTGCGGTGGAGATGCGCAACGAACGTGTCGAAATCGGCCGATTTCTGACGCAGGAAGAGAAGACCCACCTCGTCAAACAGCTGCGACTGATGGTGGGGCGATTCAGCTGATCGGTGCGGTTACGCATGGACGCCGCTAGGGACAAGCCTCCTCCGATATGCCACTAACGCGCCAATAAGGGGGCGTGACTCGACGCCATTGCAGCGGCTGATCTGGGTGGTCCGATCGCCACGCCAACGCGCCCGATTGAGCTGTTGCGAACGTTCGCGCACCGGCACCTACAAACCGGCACACGACTTCGCGATGCGGGTGCCCAAACCGGTTCATGAAGCCGGCGCTGAATACTACGATGCGCGGTCGGACCCGCCGAACGAACGAATCGGTCGATGAACTGCGGCTGCCGTGGTGCGCCGCGACGAGGACATCGACCGGAGCATCGAAAACCTGCTGAAGCAGTTCGGCCTCGCTGGCCGCCGTGACGTCGCCGGGCAGCATCGCGCGGCGGCGGCCATTGTCGATTACCAACGTGCAGGAACTGTCGTTGTCCGTGGCGGTTGTCCGTGCGGGATGCACGATTCGAAAACGCACAGCGTCCCATTGCCAACCTTGGTTTGCGTGACAGTCGCGCAGCGAATCGAATCCCGCTACAGGTTCGCCGCCGATCAACGCACGCACGCGCGACGACTTCAAGATCGCGCCATAGCCGCCGACGTGGTCGAGGTCCGCGTGACTCAACACGACCGTATCGAGCACGTTGCTCACGGTGCGTTGCAGATTCGGCACCACGACGGCGGTGCCCAGATCGAAGCCGGATGGAAAGCGTGGGCCGGCGTCATAGAGCAACCGATGGCGCGCCGTCTCCACTACCACGCTTAAACCTTGTCCGACATCGAGCACGGTGACGTCGAACTCGCCGTGCGGCGGCCGAGTGTCGATCGGGATCAGCGGCAGCAGCACACACGGCACCAGCATGACCCTGTGACGAAGCGATAGCGGCAACAGCATCAGTGCGCATGCGATCGAGCAGATGAGCAGCGCCGATGTCGGGCGCGCCGAGCGCCAGCCGATCCAGTCGAACTGCGAGAGGGAATGCAGGTAAGCGACGACGAATCCGACGATCGCATCGACCAGGTGCAGCAGCCACACGCCGCAGGGCACGCCACCGGCGACAAGGATGCCTGCTAGCAGATCGAGCGGCACGACGATCACGCTGATGATCGGCACCGCAAGAAGGTTGGCGAGCGGCGCAACCCACGCGACACTGCCGATCGTCGCGCCGAGCGCCGGCACCATGACGACCGCGAGCACTACCTGCGCCATCACGAGTGTTCGTAACGCCGAACTCGGCTGCACACGCGGCGCAAACTGCGCGAGCAGTACCGCAA
>JANLUG010000740.1:0-1391 GCA_031363335.1 Gammaproteobacteria bacterium | reverse complement strand
AGCATGAGTGAACCCGCCGCGCTCGAATGTCGGCCTGGTGAAGTCGTTTCACCAGGGGCCCGCGTTGTTGCCTGTGTTGCGCGGGGTCGACCTGCACGTGCAACGCGGCGAGCGCCTTGCGGTGCTCGGTCTCTCCGGTTCGGGAAAGAGCACGCTATTGCACATTCTCGGTGGTCTCGCGGACCCCGATTCCGGCGAAGTGCGCATCGACGGTACGCTCGTCGGACCGTTGAACCCCGAAGCGCGCGCACGGTTGCGCAATCGCCGTATGGGCTTCGTCTACCAGTTCCACCATTTGCTGCCGGAATTCACCGCGATGGAAAATGTCGCGATGCCACTGCTGCTCGGTGCGCACAAAATCTCAGAGGCGCGCGGACGCGCCGTCGACATTCTCGAATCGGTCGGGTTGGGCGGCCGGCTGGACCATCGTCCCAGCCAATTGTCCGGAGGGGAGCGGCAACGTGTCGCCATTGCGCGCGCGTTGGTCGCGGACCCCGCCGTGGTACTGGCGGACGAGCCGACCGGTAACCTCGATCAGGAAAGCGCGGACCAGGTGTTCGCGGTAATGCTGGATCTCGCACATCGGCGCGGCACCGCGTTCATCGTGGTGACGCACGATGAAGATCTCGCGCGGCAAATGCAGCGCCGTCTATATCTCACCGACGGTCATCTGATCGAAGGCACCTCCGGATGAGTCTGCCAATCGCGGGCGCAACGTCGCTGTGGATCGGATGGCGTTACCTCGCGATCCGCGGGCGCGCCTTCGTTTCGTTGATTACGTGGGTGTCCGTTCTCGGGCTTGGTCTCGGTGTCGCCGTACTCGTCGTCGTGATCAGCGTAATGAACGGCTTCGACGCGGAACTCCATCGCCGCATTCTGGGCACCGTGCCCCACGTGGTGTTGGTGCCGCCCGACGCAAACGACGCCACCGACCTGGCGCGCTTTGCGTCAGTCGGCGATGCGTTTCGCTTCTTCGAAGCGGACGGCATGGTCGCGCGCAGCAGCGGGGTAGAAGCGGTAGCTGTCTACGGAGTCGACGCTCAGGGAATCGCCGCGATGGACGTGGTGGCGCAGAAGATGACGTCCGGATCGATCGATGCGCTCAATGTGACGCGCGGCGGTTTGATCATGGGTTCTCCGCTGGCAATGCACCTCGGTCTGGCCGTTGGCGATCCTGTCACGCTGGTGCTGTCGGCGCCGACTAACGATAGCATCGTGCCGCGTCTCGAGCGCTTCACGCTGGTCGGCACGTTCGAGATCGGCGCGGAGTTGGACTACGGTCTTGTGCTTGTCGGTCTCGAAGACGCCCGGGCTCGCGGGCTTGGACCCACGGGTAAGCTCGGCGTGCGAATCAAGTTGGCGGAGCCGATGCGCGTTGACGCGGCTGTCGC
>JANLUG010000714.1:0-3750 GCA_031363335.1 Gammaproteobacteria bacterium | reverse complement strand
TGGCGACGACTTCGCTCAGCCTCGATGAGTCGATCGTAAAAACCGCGACCGCGACCTCAAGGCGATGTGCAGCATCTTCAACGACGCGTGGGAGAACAACTGGGGTTTCGTGCCGTTCACCGACGACGAATTCCTGACCGTCGGCCATGAGATGCTGCTGATCATCAACGACGACTTCATTCAGATCGCTGAAGTGGATGGCGAACCCGCGGCTTTCATCGTGATGCTGCCGAACGTCAACGAAGCCATCGCCGATCTCAACGGTCGCCTGTTGCCGTTCGGCTGGCTGAAACTTTTGTGGCGACTGAAAGTGCGCTATCCGCACAGCGCGCGCGTGCCGTTGATGGGCGTGCGGCAGAAATTCCAGCGAACGCGACTGGGCCCGGGGCTCGCATTCGCAGTGATCCACGCGGTCCGCAACGCATCCGTCGCGCGCGGCATCGACAGTGTCGAAATGTCGTGGATCCTCGAAAACAATACCGGCATGCGCAACATCATCGAGACCATCGGCGGACGCGTTTCGAAGCGCTACCGGATGTACGAAAAGAATCTGGCGTCGGGAACAGCGTGACCGAGCAGAGCTTTACCGCGGTGGTGTTGGCCGGGGAACGTAAGTCCCCCGCCACCGATCCTCTCGCGAGCGCGGCCGGCGTGGCGAGCAAAGTGCTCGTCCCAATCGCGGGTGTGGCGGTCATCGAGCGCGTCGTAAGCACCATCGAACGTTGCAGTCGTATCAATCGCCGCATGCTGGTCGGCCCGAACGCGACGACGCTCGCTGCAGAACCTCGACTGGGTGCGCGTATCGACTCGGGTACCTGGACGTGGATCGCGCCGACCGAGAGTCCGGCCGCCAGCGCGAGCGCGGCGCTCGATGCAATCGGGACCGACGGCCCCATTCTGCTGACGACCGCAGATCACGCGTTCATCACGCCGGAGATTCTCGAACATTTCTGCAATGCCGCGCTGAAGACGGGTGCGGATTTCGCGGTCGGCTTCGCCCGTCGCGCCGATGTGATGGCAACGTTCCCGCGTACGCGCCGGACCGGCTGGCACTTCAGCGACGACACCTATTGCGGTTGCAATCTGTTCGCCGTGCTACAGCCTGCGGGACATTCCGTGACGGTGTTCTGGCGACACGTCGAGAAAGAACGCAAACGACCGTGGCGCATCATGCGGATGCTCGGAACCGGCTTGTTTCTGCGCTACATCGCCGGCCGACTGTCGCTGGCCGACGCGCTAACGGAATTGAGCCGCCGCACGCAATGTCGCATCGCACCGGTGATGATCCCGCAAGCCGAAGCCGCCGTGGACGTCGATTCCATCGACGACTGGCGTCTCGTCAACGAGACGTGGGCGCGGCTGCGCGGCTGACCGTACCCCAGGTCACCGTTTCAAGGGACGTCGTCGCAAAGCCGGTAGATGTACTGCGTCGCGTCTCTACTTCGAGAGACCAACCGCCCGCATCACCCGTAACGCGATACTGATTCCATCCCGAGCGTCCCTGATCGCTGTGCGACGCCGACGGTACCGCGACCACCACCACCGGTCCATGTGATCCCGCGAGGCGATCGATTCGCTCTTCGTGGCCGTGGCCGTGAATCGCCAGCTCCGCGCCATGTGTCGTCAACACGTCGGTGATCTCGCGTGCATCGCTCAATCGCTTGCGACGCTTGTGCCCATCCAACAACGGGGAATGGTGCAGCAGCACGATCCGAAAACACCCGGCCGCACCGGTCTCTTGGAGGATTCTCGCCAATCGGTCGCGCTGCGCGTCGCCGGCTCTGCCGGATGCGAGAAAAGGCGCGGTCGCAACGGCCGTGTCGACGCCGATCAACGCGATTCCGCCTCTGCGTCTGACAAAAGGAAAATCGGTCGAGCCGTTATCGCCGCGAAAATACTCTCGCCAGAGCCCGACGGTGTCGTCGAACGCGGCGGCGACATAGCGGTCGTGATTGCCCGGCACCAACGAAATACGTTCGCTCGCTCCCAACGCTTGTAACCAGCGCAGCGCATCGGCGCACTCGTGCGGCAGTCCGACGTGCGTCAGGTCACCCGTCACCGCCACATGATCGGGCGCGAACGCGCGCATGTCCGCAACGACCGCATTCAACGTCTCGATCCGGTGAACGCGCCGCCGCCTGCGCCGCCACGACAGATAACCAAGGATGCGTTTGTTGCTCAGATCGCGCAGCCGCGCGCCCTCCAGCGACGTCAGATGCGGATCTGACAGGTGCGCTAGGGTGAACACGTGGCCCGATGAGATTGCTACCATAGCGCGCCTTCACTGCGAGCTGAGTGCCGTTGCGGTCCGCCATCCTCACGAATCCCCATTCGAACCGCAATCGGCGCCACCTGCCTCGCCTGCGCTCGCAACTCGCGCGGTTAAGCGATGTACGCCACATCGAAACCGGGTCGCTCGACGAATTGCCTGCGGCGGTCGATGCACTCCTCGCCGATGGAGTCGAGTTGCTCGCCATCAACGGCGGCGACGGCACCGTGCACCTCGTGCTGACTGCTCTGCTCCAGGTCAGCGCCGGTCGGAAACTGCCCGCGCTCGCGCTGTTACCCGGCGGCACAACCAGCATGAGCGCCCGCGGCCTGAACGGCGGCGCGGTGCCGTTCGATCGCGCGCTCGATTCATTGCTTGAAGCGATCGAGAACGGTCGCACCGGCGAACAGCGCCATTTGCTGAAGGTGCACGCGGTCGGCTCCGACCCACAACTCGGGTTGTGCCTCGGCATGGGCGCTATCGTGCGCGGCATCCAGTACTGCCACGAGCGCATTTACAGCCTCGGCCTGCGCGACGAATGGGCCGCCGGCATCGCGATGCTGCGCGCCGGTTGGGGTATCGCCCGTCGCGAGTCGGTGTTCGCGGACGGTGTGCCGATCGACCTGCGCATCGACGGCGAACACCACAGCGCGCGTGCATCGATATTCCTGATTTCGGCCATGAGCGAGCTGATCCTCGGTATCCACCCATTCTGGGGCGACGGCACCGCGCCATTGCGCATCACGCTCGTTCGCGAGCACGCCAAACGTTTTCTTCGCAGCTTCCCGGATTTTTTGCGCGGCCGACCCGACCCGCACCTCACCGAAGCAGGCGGCTACTTCAGTCGCCGCGGCACCACAATCGAAATCCGTGGTGAGGGCCCCTATCAGATCGACGGCGAGATCTACCACGCAAAAACCGGCGAGATCCGCGTGGATGCGTTCGGTCCTGTCACGGTGATCCCGCTGGGGAATACGCAATGAATCCTCCGTCTGCTGCGTTGCTCCGGATCATCGCGGGCGAAGCGGAGCGGCCGTTGCCGTTCGCAGTGACCGAATTCGTGGCGGCTGCAAAACAAAAGTTCGGTGCGTCGGCGGCGGCCGTGTTGTTCTACGGATCGTGCCGGCGTGTCGACCAACCCGACGGCCTGTACGACCTGTACGTCATTCTGGATCACTACAGGGATCTGCCGCGCTTCGAAGCAATACTCGCGGCGTTGTTGCCGCCGAACGTGTATTACCTCGAAGTCGCCACGGCAACCGGTCCGCGCCGCGCCAAATGTACCGTCATCACACGCCACGACTTTTCACGCGGCGTGCAGCGCTGGTTTCATTCGTATCTGTGGGGTCGCTTCTGCCAGCCGGTGTCGATCGCGTACGCGCGCGACGCAAGCGTCCGGGAAGAAGTGCTCGGCTGTCTCGGCCGCGCTGTATTGAAGTTCGTCGACGAGACGCTCTGCCTGCAGCGCAACACCTTCGATA
>JANLUG010000671.1:0-5402 GCA_031363335.1 Gammaproteobacteria bacterium | reverse complement strand
ACCGCGGCCCGCTTCGGCCTAACGCGATAACTCTGGCGCGCGGGCGCCGGCGGCCGCGGCACGGAAGAGTTGCTCGGTCGCCGCGTCCGCCGGGAACAGACTCTCGATCCGCAGTTCGTCCGCGGTCACATCCTGCGCGGTTCCAAATGTCGCAATCACGGTGAACAGCGAAATACGCACGCCGTCTTTTTCGATATCGAGCGGCAATACCGGCACCAGCGCTGCGTCGTCAGCAGCCCAGAGCGTATCTTCGTCCTGATACTGGCTGAGCTCCGTCAGCACCTGCTGCATTTCCTGACCGCCGAGCGCTTCCGCTTCGCGTCGGGCGCGGTGCCATAGCAACGGCGCGATCGCTGCCCAGTTCGTAACGTACGGCCGGATGCCGTTCGGATGGAAGAACAGCCGCATCAGATTGCGCTGCGTACCGCCGACGCGTTGCCACACGTCGGCGCCGAGAATCGCATTCATCACGTCGAATGGTGTGTTCGCCATGCGGATGTTCCAGGCCCGGTCGACGGCGATGGCGGGGAACGGTTCATGGTTCGTCAGCATCATCCGCACCGCGTTCATCACCTGATTCATCTGCGGATGGTCCAGCGGCCGTGCCTTGAAGACCGGTGCAAATCCTGCGGCGGTGAGCCAGTCGTTGCGTTCGCGTAGGGGCACTTCCAGGGTCTCGCTCAATTGCAGGATCATGCTGCGGCTCGGTTTGGCTCGCCCCGATTCGAGAAAGCTGACGTGACGTTGCGACACGCCCGACGACAGCGCGAGTTCGAGCTGCGATAAACGCCGTCTTTGGCGCCAAGATTTCAGAAGCAGCGGAAAGCCGCGGTCTGCGCCGGTGTTTGTTTCCAAAGTAGACAACGACACGGTCGGGCTCCTTCAGTCAGGCCATCTTCGCTTTGCGCAGATCGACCATTCAAATACCCTCGAGGTAATTGCGCCGCACCATGGCGAGTCTGCATGGCCGCGCCTCCGATGCAACAGACACTCGGCTTGATCGCAATCGTCGTCGAAATGACGCGTCGCCGTTCGTCTAGTTCGTGCGAACGACCAAAACAACCAACCCTGAGGAACAAACATGCAGATCTATTGGATCAAGGCACAGGCGCCGCAGCGCGTATTGGCGCTGATCAAGCACCTCGGCATCGCCGCGGAGTGCATCGAGGTCGACCTGATGGGAGGCGGGCTGCGCAAACCGGAGTACACGAAGCTGAACCCGAATATGAAGGCGCCGACGCTGGTCGACGGCGAGGTGGTGCTGTGGGAAGCGTCGGCGATCATGGCGCACCTGTGCATCAAGGTCGGCTCGGATATGTGGCCGGCCCACCGTCCCGCTGAGCAGGTCGAGGTGCTGCGCTGGTTGTCGTGGAACGATTGCCACTGGTCGCCGGCCGTGTCGCCGTTCTATTTCGAACACATCGTGAAGTCGACGTTCGGGATGGGGCCGCCCGACCACGATCTGTTGAAGGCGAGCGTGAAAGGACTGGTCCCGTTCGCGAGAGTACTCGACGGCCATTTGGCCGACCGCAGTCATCCGGCATGCGGCCGGTTGACCATCGCCGACTTTCAGCTCGCGTCGATGACGACGTACTGGCGGGAATCGGAGATGCCGTTGGTGGAATTTCCGAACGTCGTGCGTTGGCTCGATAGTCTAAAACGAATTCCTGCATGGGCCGATCCGTGGCCCGCCAAATGAAGACGTGTCAAAGTCGCGTCTCCTAACGAGGAGACACGGGATGCGTCGTTACTGGCTGCTGCTGCTCGCGTGGTTGCCGTTTACCGCACTCGGCCAGGCGGCGCCGGCCGATCTGATCCTGACTAACGGCAAGGTGTTCACGGCCGACCCGGCGCGACCGACAGCCGAAGCGATCGCGATTCGGGGTGAGCGCATCGTTGCGGTGGGCACCACGGCGGAAATGAATGTGTTTGCCGGCGCGACGACGCGGCGGATCGATCTCCAGCAACGCGTCGTAACGCCTGGCTTCAACGACGCACACTTCCACTTCGGGCCGGATCCGAAGGGTTTCCAGGTCCACTTCGATACTAACGAGCCGAGTTGGGCGCAGGTGAGCGCCGCGATCGAACAGGCGGTGCAACAGACGCCGCGCGGAACATGGATTTTCGCCTCGGTTGGTTATGGCGTCGTGCTGGACGAGCACGTCACGCGCGCAGCACTCGACCAACTCGCGCCGGATCATCCGGTGTTGTTGCGTGCCTACTATGGTCACGGCGACATCGCCAACTCGAAGGCGTTGCCGCTGCTGCATCTGGCCGACGACGAACCCGATCCGGCCGGCGGCTACTACGAGCGCGTCGCAGGCTCGAAGGAAATCAACGGCCGGTTCTGGGAATACGCGCAATGGAAGCCGAACCGGGTGTTGGCAAGTGCGGTATCGGACGAGGAAGCACTGGCGGCGCTGCACGAGATGGCCGATGGCGCGTTGCGCGCCGGCATCACGTCGCTGCAGATATTCCCGGCGATGCCGATCGAGCGATTCGCCAACCTGGTCGTCAAGGCCGACCTTCCGGTTCGCATTCGTGCGATCGCATTCTCCCCAACAACTCCATCGGGCCGCGATCTGTCCGAGATCCGCGAACTCGGGCGCCTGCAGTTCCCCGGTTCGAAGGTCAGCATCAGCGGCATCAAATGGATCGTCGACGGCACACCGATCGAATGGGGAGCTGCGTTACGCAACGACTATGCGGATCGCCCCGGCTGGCATGGCCGGCTGAATTTCCCCGAAAGCGAGGTTGCGGCGATGCTCGACGAGTCGTTGCAGTTCCATCAGCAACTGTTGCTGCATGCGGTCGGCGACAAGACGGCAGCCGTCATCTTCGATGCGATGGAAGCGACCGACAGTGGAAAAACGGATTGGAAATCGAAGCGGCTGCGCATCGAGCACGGCGAGGGCGTGATCGCCGACCTGATTCCACGCGCGCGCGCATTGGGCGTGATCGTGGTGCAGAACCCATCGCACTTCGGTTTTGCAGAGCTGTTCCGCAAACGCTGGCACAGTCCGATGGGTCCGCTGCGGTCGTTGATCGAGGCGGGCGTTCCTGTGGCATTGGGTTCGGACGGGCCGATGAATCCGTTCCTCAACATCATGTTCGCGAGTACCGACCCGTCGAATCCAACGGAGGCGATCACGCGCGAGCAAGCGGTGCGTGCGTATACGGCAGGCTCCGCGTTTGCTGAGTTCGCGGAGCAGGAGAAAGGCTCTATTGCGCCAGGGAAGCTGGCCGATATCGTGGTGCTCTCGCAGGATGTGTTCGCGGTTGCTGTTCCGGATTTGCCGAAGACGCGCAGCGTCTTGACGATCGTCGGGGGTCACGTCGCGTACGAGGAACATTGATGCAGATCGTGCAGTGCACCTACGACGCGCATGCGGAACAGATTCTCGCGATTCTGAATGAGGCGATTGCGAAATCGACGGCGTTGTACGACTACAAGCCGCGTACGCTCGAGAGCATGGTCGGCTGGTTCAAGACGAAGCAGGCCGGTCGTTTTCCGGTCATCGGTGCGATCGACGATGCCGGCGGCCTCGCAGGATTTGCCAGCTACGGCACGTTTCGCGCCTGGCCGGCCTATAAATATTCGGTGGAACATTCGGTGTACGTACACGTGGACCATCGCGGTAAAGGCCTTGGTCGCGTCCTCATGCAACACCTTGTCGATGCCGCCGTTGAACAGCAATACCACGTCATGATCGGCGCGATCGATGTCTCCAATGCGAACAGTATCGCTCTGCACGAGCAGCTCGGATTCGTTCATGCCGGCACGATCCGACACGCGGGTTTCAAATTCGGCAGATGGCTCGATGTGGCGTTCTATCAACGCGTGCTCGACGCACCTGCCAATCCGATCGATGGATGACAATCAACACGAGGAGCGATGTTCATGCTGACGGCGAGTTGTCATTGCGGTGCGGTGACTCCCGTTCGCAAGCTCGACGGGGCTGCGTTCTAGAAAGCAACGCGCGATGCTGAAACCAGACTCGATCGCGAGGCAGGCAAAATGGCGATACAGCTCGATCGTTTTATAGTGTCGTCGCGCAACCAGGTCGCGTCGACACAGCGTCTTGCAGCGCATCGCACAGCAAGGACTTCAAATGAACATTCGAGTCGATGATGTGACCGGTTCCGAAGTGGTCAATCTGGTTCGCCAGCATTTGCAGGGAATGGCGCAGCATTCGCCGCCGGAAAGCGTTCACGCACTCGGGCTTGAAGCACTACGCAAACCCGACATCACGTTCTGGAGCGTCTGGGACGGTGCGCAATTGATGGGCTGCGGAGCGCTCAAGGAATTGAACGCGACGCATGGCGAAATCAAATCGATGCGTACTGCGACCACGCATTTGCGGAAAGGCGTGGCGGCAAGCTTGATGCGCCACATTCTCGACGAGGCCAAGCGCCGTTCGTATCGACGCTTGAGTCTCGAAACCGGCTCGGGTGAACCGTTCGCACCCGCGATCGAGCTCTACACGCGTTTCGGATTTCAGACGTGTGGACCGTTTGCGGACTATCGCGAAGATCCGTTCAGTGTGTTCATGACCATAGAGTTGTCATGAGCCGCGTCGGCTGCGACGCGCCGCTGCAGTAAATCAGCCCGTCTCGTCTTCGAGTTCCTTCATCTTCGCAACAATCGCCTCGACTACTTCAAAATCGGTTCGCGGCGGCGCTGAGTCAGGGAGGCTGGAAAATACGTCGAATACCTTGATGGCAAGAATGGCCAGCTGTGTAGCGCCCGCCGGCAATGCCCCTCTCGGGAACCGATCAGCGTGTTCGCGCAGGAACTTCGCGGCCGCCCGTACGGCGGAATGATCGGCGTGATCAGCGGGGGATGGATAGCTGAACTTCCAACGCCGGATCTGGCGATTGATCTTCTCTCTGCCGTCTGTATCGATGCCCGCGGCGGGAAAGACGCGACAATCGTAGTTGCGGCATGTTTTCGGTCGGTGTTCGTAGATGGAACACTGTTCGTTCACTAGCATCGGACACTTGCCGTTCTCGTCGTAGCCCATCAGCACGTTGCCCTTGGGCAAACCGGGTGCCGGGAATACGAGCGGCTTCGGAATCTTCCGCAGCGTTTCGGTTTCGTCGGGTGCGATGTGGATGAAGTACGACGACGTACAGCACGCCGTGCATTTGCCGCAGGGGACGTCGGCAGTACCTTTGACCGGCACGGCACTTCGCGTGCGATGCAGCCAGGACGAGAATGCACCGGCAGGTAGTTCCTGTTGGTTGGTAACATCCTCGAGGTCGAGGTTCTTTCTGTCGTCGCCCATGTTGTTGGGTAGGGTATTCGAAAAGAGGTGCGGTATGCATAGTGCGACCTGGTACTCCCGCGGCGCGAAAGCAACTGCGCGCCTCAGCGGGCGCCCGTGGGTGTTCGCCATGGC
>JANLUG010000642.1:0-1236 GCA_031363335.1 Gammaproteobacteria bacterium | reverse complement strand
CTCCAGTACATCGTGGTGTGCTTCGATTTCTGCCGCGTCGGCGACCCAGGCGAGCAATTCACCGTAGCCGGCCCGGATCGGATGGGCTTCGTTCGTCACGTCGACGTCATAGTCCGGCGCGTCGGCATCGTGATTGAATGTGTCGGCAAAGCGGCTGCGCATGGAACGAGGACCTCGAGGGCGTGGACGAATTGAATCATGAACATGAGTTCGAGTCGTGGTGGAGCCGCGACGTGCAACTGCTCGACGCTCCGAATCGACGCGGGAATGGGACAAGCTCCGTGGGCGTCGTCGATGCGCGCGACTGGCCCCGGTTCGGTCCGGAAGGCCGTTTGTACCTAAAGCGCCAGCAGGCGTTCTTTTGTCGACCGCCGTGGAATACATTTCGCCGGACACCGACATTGCGCCGCGAAGTTCGGTTCATCCGCCGGGCTCGTGAGCTCGGCATAAATGTGCCCGATATCCTTTCCTATGCAGAAGCATCGGGCGATCGGGCGATGCTCTTGCTTCGCGAGGTAGATCACGCGATCGACCTGGAACACGCCGTCCGGCTGGCTGGTTCGGAGCGGGAAGGGTTGTTCGAAAACCTAGGGAAAATGCTGACGAAACTGCACTCTGCTCGAATCCTGCACGGTGCGATCTATCCGAAACATGTGCTGGTTGAAGTCGCGGCGCCGAAGCGCCTGTGGCTGATCGATTTCGAGAAGGCGCGGGATGTCGTGTCAAGGTCCAGCGCGGCGCAGCGCGACATCGCGCGCCTGCGTCGGCATTCGCCGTTCATGACCAATGCCGATCTCGAAGCGTTGGTGAGCAGCTATGACCGGCGCGCCTTCCCTCGGCTGTTGGAGCGAGTGAAGGCCGACAATCGTTAGTCGAAGAGATGGCAGGCGATGAGACGGTCCGTGTCTGTCGCGTCCCGCCGAGGCTTCAGTGGCGGCCGCGTGACGCGGCATACATCCATCACCTGTGGGCACCTGTTGGCAAAACGACAGCCGGGCGGGATGTTAACCGGCGACGGAATTTCACCGATGATCTCGGTACTCGTGCGCGATCGTTCGGCGATCGGATCAGGCTCGGGATTCGAGCCCACGAGCAACTGGGTGTACGGATGCTGCGGATCGTAGAAGACGCGGTCGGCCGGGCCGATTTCGATGAGCGAGCCGAGATACATCACCGCCATCCGATCCGACACATAGCGGACCATCGACAGATCGTGCGCGATGAACAGCAGCGTCA
>JANLUG010000633.1:0-5992 GCA_031363335.1 Gammaproteobacteria bacterium | reverse complement strand
CCGACAGCTTGCTGGTGCCGAACGTATTCACGCTGATCGACGTGGGTTCTGCCACGCCGATCGCGTAGCTCACCTGAATCTCGCAGCGATCGGCGATGCCGGCCGCAACGATGTTCTTTGCCACGTATCGCGCGGCATATGCGGCGGAACGGTCCACCTTCGAAGGATCTTTACCGGAGAACGCACCGCCACCATGGCGCGCCATACCGCCATACGTGTCGACGATGATCTTGCGCCCGGTCAGGCCGCAGTCGCCGACGGGCCCGCCGATGACGAACTTGCCGGTCGGGTTGATGTAGATCTTCGTGGTTTTCGTCACCCAGTTGCCGGGCAGCGTCGGCTTCAGGATCTCTTCGCGCACCGCTTCGTGCAGGTCTTTCTGGCTGATGTCCGGATCGTGTTGTGTGGACAGCACCACGGCTTCGATGCCGAGCGGCTTGCCGTCTTCGCCGTAGCGGAACGTGAGCTGACTCTTCGCATCGGGTCGCAGGAACGAACACTTGCCGTTGCGGCGGACCTCGGCCTGCTTCTGCACCAGGCGATGCGCATAGGTAATCGGGGCCGGCATGAACACATCGGTTTCGTTGGTCGCGTAGCCGAACATCAGGCCTTGATCGCCGGCGCCTTGTTCGTGGTCGCCGGTTTCATCGACGCCTTGCGCGATGTCGACGGATTGTTGACCCAACGCGTTGATCACGGTGCAGTCGTCGGGATTGAAGCCGCACGCGATGTCGTCGTAACCGATGTCTTTGATCACCTGGCGGACGAGCCGGTCGATGTGAACGTCGGCCTTCGAGCGGATTTCACCGGCGACCACGACGATGCCGGTCTTGATCAGCGTTTCGCACGCCACGCGTGATTCGGGGTCTTGCGCGAGCATCGCATCGAGTACGGCATCGGAGATCTGATCGGCCATTTTGTCGGGGTGGCCTTCGCCGACCGACTCGGATGTGAATACGCTGTAATCCGCCATGAAGTTTCTCTAGACCCAAAGGCTGGGAATTCTAAGGGGTTGCAGCACGCGAAGGTGTAAAAAATTGCGTTGCCGAAGTGAAGCAACGACAATAACTGCCCCTTCGCTCCCACAACTCTTATGCCCTCCCGAACGGAACGAGCCAACGCGATCCGGGCGTTGGCGATGGATGCAGTACAGCAGGCGAACTCCGGTCACCCGGGTGCGCCGATGGGTCTTGCCGATGTTGGTGAGGTGTTGTGGCGAGACGTGCTCAGGCACAACCCGGCCAATCCGGCGTGGTTCGGCCGAGACCGCTTCGTGCTGTCGAACGGTCACGGCTCGATGTTGCTGTACGCGATGCTGCACCTGTCCGGCTACGCGGTGTCGATCGACGACATCAAGCACTTCCGTCAGCTGCATTCGAAGACGGCCGGGCACCCTGAATATCGTGAGTGCCCCGGCGTCGAGACGACGACCGGCCCGTTAGGCCAGGGTCTCGCCAACGCGGTCGGCATGGCGCTCGCGGAGCGCGAGTTGGCGCGCACCTTCAATCGGCCCGGATACGACGTCATCGATCACCGCACGTGGGTGATCGTCGGCGACGGCTGCCTGATGGAAGGCATCTCGCACGAAGCGGGATCGTTCGCCGGCACACAAGGCTTGAGCAAGCTCACGTGCATCTACGACGACAACGGCATCTCGATCGACGGTGAGACAAAAGGCTGGTTCACCGAAGACGTCGGCGCGCGCTTCGATGCGTACGGTTGGCACGTGATCCGTCACGTCGATGGTCACGATCCGGCCGCGGTGGCGGCCGCCTTGGCGGATGCACAAAAGCAGGACAAACCGACGTTGATCCGCTGCCGTACCGTCATCGGTTTCGGCTCCCCGAACAAGCAGGGCACGGCGGAAGCCCACGGCGCGGCGCTTGGCCCCGACGAAGTCAGTCTGGCGCGGCGCACGTTGAACTGGAGCTACGGCCCGTTCGAGATACCGGAGTCGATCTACAAGGAATGGGATTGCCGGCCGGCAGGCGCAAAGCGCGAAGAAGCCTGGGCCGCGCTCATGCAGCGTTACCGGGCCGCGTTCCCGGACCTGGCGAAGGAACTCGATCGACGTATTTCGGGTGAGTTGCCGAACGGCTGGCGCGACGTGCTCGACAACGTCGCGCGCGCCGCGCAGGACAAGCTCGAAGATCTCGAAACGCGCAAATCGTCGCAGCGTTGTCTCAATGCGTTCGCGCCCATCATGCCCGAACTGATCGGCGGCTCCGCCGATCTGACCGGGTCGAACAACACGGATTGGAAAGGCTGCAAAACGCTGACGCATGCGAGCCCCGGCAACTACATGCACTTCGGCGTGCGCGAGTTCGGCATGACGGCGCTCATGAACGGCGTCGGTCTGCACGGCGGATTCGTGCCGTTCTCCGCGACGTTCCTGATGTTCATGGAATACGCGCGTAATGCCGTGCGGCTCGCGTCGTTGATGCAGCTGCGCCACATCTTCGTCTACACCCACGATTCGGTGGCGCTCGGCGAAGACGGCCCTACTCACCAGCCGGTCGAGCAGCTGACGAATCTACGCACGACGCCGCATTTGTCGACGTGGCGCCCTTGCGACACGGTCGAATCGGCTTTCGCGTGGCGGGCGGCAATTTCTCGCAGCAATGCGCCGACCGCGCTCGTGTTCTCCCGTCAGAAGACGAAGGCGCAGCCGCGCAGCGAAGCAGCCTTCAACGCGATCGCTCAGGGTGGGTACGTGCTCGTCGAAGAGACGGCAGAGTTGCAGGCGATCGTCATCGCAACCGGGTCCGAAGTGGCGCTCGCGGTGAATGCGGCGAAGCAACTCGCTGACGAAGGCATTGGGGTGCGTGTCGTGTCGATGCCGAGCACCGACACGTTCCTGGCTCAGGATGCTGCGTACCGCGAATCCGTCATTCCCGCATCGATCCGCGCCCGTGTCGCCGTCGAAGCGGCGCATCCGGACTATTGGCATCGCTTCGTCGGCCTCGACGGCGCGGTTGTCGGCATCGATCGCTTCGGTTTGTCTGCACCCGGTGCACAGGCGATGGAAACGCTCGGCATGACGGTGGAGCACGTTGTCGCCGCCGTGCGCGGCTGCATCAAATCATGACCGTACGGGCCATGACCGATTTGCCGTTGGCCGGCAAACGCGTGCTCATCCGTGAAGATCTGAACGTGCCCGTGAAGAACGGTGTCGTCACCAGCGACGCGCGCATCGTCGCCGTATTGCCGACACTCGAGCGAGCGCTGGCCGCGGGCGCCGCGGTGCTGGTGGTGTCGCATCTCGGGCGGCCGACAGAAGGTGCCGATGCGCGCAGCGAACCGCAGTTCAGTCTCGCCCCGGTTGCCGCGCGTCTGGCTGAGTTACTGAAGCGCGACGTGCCGTTGGTCAGCAACTGGATCGGAGGCGTCGACATCGCGCCGGGCCAGATCAAGCTTCTCGAGAACGTGCGCTGGATCGAGGGTGAAGGTGCTGACGACGACGCGCTGGCGCGCCGAATGGCAAAGCTGTGCGACATCTTCGTGATGGACGCATTCGGCACTGCGCATCGCGCACAGGTATCGACCCACGGCATTGCGAAGTACGCACCATTCGCTTGCGCCGGGCCGTTGCTGGCCGCGGAGCTCGATGCGCTCGGCCGGTCGCTTGCGAATCCGGCGCGGCCGATGGTGGCCGTGGTCGGCGGTTCGAAAGTGTCGACCAAGCTCGAAGTGCTCGACCGGCTTGCGGAAATAGCGGACACGATCATCGTCGGCGGCGGCATCGCCAACACCTTCATTGCGGCGCACGGCCATGGCGTAGGCAAGTCGCTGTACGAAGCGGACCTGCTCGATGCGGCGCGCAAGATCGCGAAGAAAGTCGAAGTTCCACTGCCCGTGGACGTGATGACGGCGCCGCGCTTCGACGAATCCGCGCCGGCCACCTTGCGCCTGATCGACGACGTGCGCCCCGATGAAATGATTCTCGACATCGGTCCGGAAACCGCGCGTCAATTCGCAAAGCGACTGGAGAGCGCCGGAACGATTTTGTGGAACGGTCCCGTCGGTGTATTCGAATTCGACCAGTTCGGCGAAGGCACGCGCGTGCTTGCCGAAGCGATCGCGGAAAGCGCCGCGTTCTCGATTGCGGGCGGCGGTGACACGCTTGCGGCAATCGATAAATACGGCGTGACCGACGGAATTTCGTATATCTCCACCGGCGGCGGCGCGTTTCTCGAATTCGTGGAAGGAAAGAAGCTGCCGGCAGTCGAAGTACTGGAGGCCCGCGCCCGGGCCAATTGAGAACAGGAGTTCACCATGTCCTTGATCAGCATGCGCCAACTGTTGGACCACGCCGCGGAGCACGATTACGGCGTGCCGGCGTTCAACGTCAACAACCTCGAACAGATGCGCGCAATCATGGAAGGCGCCGCGGCAACGGATAGCCCCGTCATCGTTCAGGCATCCGCCGGCGCGCGCAAATATGCGGGCCCGACATTCCTGCGTCACCTCATCCTCGCAGCGATCGAAGAATTTCCGCAGATCCCGATCGTGATGCACCAGGATCACGGCGCGTCGCCATCTGTGTGTCAGCGTTCCATTCAGCTCGGCTTCTCGTCGGTGATGATGGACGGCTCGTTGAAAGCCGATCAGAAGACGCCGGCCGATTACGAATACAACATCGACGTCACGCGACGCGTGGTCGACATGGCGCACGCCTGCGGCGTATCTGTCGAGGGTGAACTCGGCAATCTCGGCAGCCTCGAAACCGGCATGGGTGGTGAAGAGGACGGCGGCGGCCACGAGGGTTCGCTGTCGATGCACATGTTGTTGACCGATCCGGAGCAGGCGGCCGACTTCGTCAAGCAGACGCACGTCGATGCACTGGCGATCGCCATCGGCACGTCGCATGGCGCATATAAATTCACGCGTCCGCCTACCGGCGACATTCTCGCGATCGGTCGCATCAAGGAAATTCACAAGCGCATTCCGAATACGCACCTCGTCATGCATGGTTCGTCGTCGGTGCCGCAGGATCTGCTCGCCATCATCAACGAATACGGCGGCGATCTCGGCGAAACGTACGGCGTGCCGCTCAGCGAAATCTGCGAAGGCATCAAGCACGGCGTGCGCAAGGTGAACATCGATACCGACCTGCGCCTAGCCAGCACAGCGGCGCTGCGAAAATTCCTGGCGTTGAACAAGAAGGAGTTCGACCCGCGCAAATATCTCGCTGAAACGACGAAGGCGATGACGAAGATCGTGATCGAGCGATACGAAGCGTTCGGCACCGCCGGCAAAGCGTCGAAGCTGAAGCCGATGCAGCTCGAAGACATGTTCAAGCGCTACGAAAAGGGGGAGCTGGATCCGATCGTCCACTGATCGATCGGCGCACGTGAGCCAGGCAGGCTTCGACCCACAGGTACTGCGCGCCTCGCTGAAACCGTTAGTCCCGGGCGAGGCGACGATACTCACGCCGGACGAAGACCGGTATCTACGCCACTACGGCATTCACTTCAGCGAGTCGCACCGTGGCGTCGCGCATTGGTTCGGGAAGGTCGCGACCAAGACGCACGATATCGCGGCACACCTGTGGCGGCCGCGCGATGCAGTGGGTACTTCGTTCGTACTGCACGGCTATTACGATCATGTCGGTTTGTATCGGCATCTGATCAGCCATCTGATCGAACGCGGGCAGGCTGTGTTGTCGTTCGACTTACCGGGCCACGGCTTGTCCACCGGTGCGGCGGCGACCATCGAAACGTTCGACCACTACGTTGCCGCGTTCGATGCGTGCATGGCGGCGCTCGGCGCGCACCTACCGAAGCCGTGGCACCTCTACGGCCAGAGCACCGGCGGTGCGATCGCGATGGAATGGTTGTTGGCGAATCGAGTGGTTCGCGCGACCTCGCCGTTCAGCCACGTGATTCTGCTCGCGCCGCTGGTGCGTCCGGCGTCGTGGCCCCTCAGTCGAATCGTCTATCAGATTGCGCGGCGCCTGGTGAACGAACGTCCGCGCGGCCAGAGCGATAAC
>JANLUG010000630.1:0-2525 GCA_031363335.1 Gammaproteobacteria bacterium | reverse complement strand
CCACCGCGCGGCGACTTGGGCGGGATCGTCGGCTTGCACTTCGACAGCGGAGATTCGCGTGACCCGCTCCGTTCGGCGGACCGCCTTCCACTCCGCGCCGCCGGCCGGTTCCCACGGACCGTCCGCATCGTGCGCGCCTTCGCCGAGTTGTTGGTCGATCTCGAAGAACGATCCACCCGTATCCTTCGGGTGCATCTGCATGTTGCGGAATTCGTGCGTCTCGAACTGATTGACGATGCGTACGCCGAGTTGCTCCACCCGGCGGAGTCGCGGTGCGTGGTCGTCGCACTGCGTGATCACCATATAACCGCCGGCACCGCCGCGCCGTTCCAGATAACGTCCGCCGGCCGTGCCGTCACGCGTTGGAGCGACGATTTCGATGAACAGATTTCCGAGCGGGAGCAGCGCGTTCACGAGGCCGAAATGGGCGACGCCGGGATCGCGAAAACAGACCTCGATGCCGAACAGCGATTTCAGTTCGTCGACCGCGGGTTCGAGTTCCGGAGCCACCAATGCGATTTGCCGTAGACGCAGCCACATGACTTCGATCTCCCCATCGAAAATAGTGCTGGCCCGGGAGTCTATGCCATGGCAAAAATGGCGGCCATCATTGAACGCGCCGTAACGCAGGAAAGGGCAGGCAAGGGGATGGACAGACAGCAGATCATCGGCGAATTGACCGGCGCGGGCGGTGCGTTCGAGACGCACGAAGTGAACGTCGTCGGCGTTCCGATGACCGTTTACGCGAAGGCGGCGCCGTCGATGCGTGCGGTATTCGAGGCGACACAAGCGTTTGCCGACCGCGAGTTCCTGATCTACGACGCCGAGCGTTGGACCTACGGCGATCTGCATCGACGCGTTCGCGCGCTGGCGCATCTGCTGCACGCGCGCGGCATCGCGAAGGGCGATCGCGTCGCCATCGGTATGCGCAACTATCCGGAGTGGGTGGTGGCGTTCTGGGCCTGTCAGGCGATCGGCGCGGTCGCCGTAACGCTCAATGCGTGGTGGACAGGCGATGAATTGAACTACGCGTTCGAGGATTCGGCGGCGCGTGCCGCGGTACTCGACGGCGAACGCGTCGAACGCATCGCGCCGTATCTGGCGAAATTGCCGCTCGAAGTGGTACTCGGCGTGCGCGATGCGGTGGGTTCGCCGCATGCCGAATCGCTCGACGATGCGCTCTTGGACTTTCTCGATCGCGTCGGCTAACTCCATTTTGTTGCTAACGACATATCTCGAAAGTTTCGCGGCATCTGGAATCGTAAATTGTCCAGTCTGAATTTGCTGCTCAAGTCCTAGAAGGATCGATTTCTCGATTGCCTCTTGAATGATCCGATCGTGCTCTAACTCTGGATCTTCGATTGCAGGGTCGATCTCCATAGCACCACGCTTAGAAATTAACTCGCCGCCGATCAACTGTCCGAGTTTGACGGTAAGCCCATTTGCATCTGCACCGGCATAAGGGAATTTGACTACGTTGTGGTCGGTCTCGAAGTCCTTGTTAGGGATGTAATCAACGTGACCTTTATTCTTGCGCGTTGAGACGTAGAAGGATTTACGGTCGGATCCAAAATACTTTTTGGCGATTGCTACTGCCCGAACATTCTCGAACTGCATCGATTTCTCAAGGATATTCTGAGCCTCTTGAACAGGGAAGTCGATAACGGCAGAAAGGATTGCATCTCCGCGCTTTCCAGTACGAACATTTGTTTGAGACTCGCCGCCCATTTCGGCGGCAATTCCACCAGTAACACGCATATTTCGCTCTAAGCGATCTAACATTCCATTACCTGCATAGCCCGGATTAGCTGCGACTTCTCGCATCTTTCCACCAGAGACGATATTTACTTTGCCTGAACGTCCGCTATGAGGGCCGGATTCAAATTTAGCGATCTCGTTTGGATTCGATTCGAGGTACATATCTGGGAACACATCTTTTTTGACGGCGATTAGTTGAAGTGCCATAAGTTCAGCCATCGTCTGATACATACCGAGAAGTCCGTCATATTGACCTTGTGACCGATCAAGTGTCATGCGCCCCGGCGAAACAACCATACACATTTCAGCGCGGTTTCTTACACGCTCAAGTTCTACAAATTCGCGTCCGGCCACGTTAAAGTGATTTCCAAATTCAGCCGCTAAGACTGCAAGAACTGTTACCTCTGCATCGTGATACTCAATGAGTGTGAATTTATCCTCGGCAGATGAACGGCCATCTGTTTTAAGAAGTTTGTATTGATCCGGATAGTTATTCTGCAACCATCCACGCTTGCGCTCATAAGTGAAGATCGCATCATCTGGGGTCATATCCGTTGCATCATCTGGCGTTGAAAGATAAGTAGACAATGGATCACGAAGCATCCATTGAGGGCAACCCTTTTTCATATTCGGCTTTATTAGCACCGGACTAGATGCGTAGCCAATGAGTTTGCGAGAGCGCAGACGGAGTTTGAGTTCCATACTGTTTGTCTCCCACCAGCCATAGTTAGCGCGTGTGCGAGTGCGAGCTCGTTGAATCGAGGCGT
>JANLUG010000603.1:0-3933 GCA_031363335.1 Gammaproteobacteria bacterium | reverse complement strand
GCGCCGGACACGCTCGAGCCGTCCCTGGGCGCTCCGAACGGCGCCATCCATGGCGCCTCAGGGTTCCGTAACGGGACGGCGCATCAAGCCTCCACCGCCACCTGATCGCAGCGTATCCACCCTTCAGCAAACGTGTGCCCTTAGCGGGTGAACTGATGAACAAGTCAACAGCCGGTGCCTGGCACCGGCTTTTGACTTGTTGGGACATCACAGCCGTTGTTGGAGGCTTGATGCGCCGTCCCGTTACGGAACCCTGAGGCGCCATGGATGGCGCCGTTCGGTGCGCCTAGGGACGGCTCGAGCGTATCCGGCGCGTCAAGCCTCCACCGGGAATCAAAGCGCCTCACAGGTTCCCCTTGTGCTGCACCCCATCTACGGAGAGCGTAACCCCGGAGATCCACGACGCGCGCTTGGAGGCCAGGAATACCACGGCCGCGGCGACTTCTTCGGCGGTACCGAGGCGGCCGAACGGGATGCTGTCGCGGATGCGGTCGTACATCGCCGGCATGCCTTGTTTGATCTGTTGCCACATGCCGCCCGGGAACTCGATCGAACCGGGCGCCACACAGTTGACGCGAATGCCTTGCGGCGCGAGTGCCGCGGCGAGCGTTTTCGAATGGCTGATCAACGCGGCTTTCGCGGCGGCGTAAGACGGTGGCGAACCGGCTTCGAGGCCTGACGTTGAGGCGATGTGGATCACTACGCCGCTGCCGGCGGCGGCCATCCAGGGTACGACCTGCCACGTGGCGCGCACGCTCGCCATCACGTCGACATCGAAGCTCATCTGCCAACCGGCTTCGTCATCGGACGTGCCGAAACCCGATGAATTGTTGACGAGCACATCAACGGCGCCGAGGCGCTCGCGACTCTGATTCAGAAAGTCCGTCAGCGCCTTCGGATCCGCCACATCGCACACCTGCGCGTGCGTCTTCACCTTCAACTTATCGAGTTCCGCACGCGTCGCGTCGAGCGCTTCCTTTCCGCGCGCACAAATCGCCACGTTCGCGCCTTCTGCCGCGAACTCGAGCGCAATCGCCCGCCCGATACCGCGACTGGCGCCCGTGACCACGACACCCTTCCCTTTCAATCCGAGATCCATAACTTCACTCCGTTGTTCACTCGCTCGAACATCATCTCAACGCGGCAGAATACTGCCCTTCATCGGTTCGAGCGCGAGCATGTCGAGTTCGAGCAGATACGGTCCGTCGGTCGCGAGCGCCTCACGATAGCCGCTGTCGAAATCGGCTACCGATCGCACGAGCCGACCCGGAACACCCATGCTTTTGCCCATCGCGACGAAGTCGACAACGCCGAGATCGGTTTCGTTGATACGCCCCTCGAATCGATTGGCTTGGAGCCCGCGCAGCACGCCGTAGCCGCGGTCGTTGAAGACGCAGACGATCACCGGCACGCGGTACTGCGCGGCAGTGGCGAGTTCCGTTGCATGGAACATGAAGCCGCCGTCGCCGTGGATCACCAGCGTGCGGCGGCCGCTGCCGATTGCCGCGCCGATCGCCATCGGCAGACCGGGGCCGATCGCGCCGGACGTCGGGCTCATCGACGTGCGCGGATTCAGGATCGGCAGCAACTGGTTGCCGAAGTTATATGCGGGCACGGTCGTGTCGCGCACCACATTGCCGTCGTCGGGAAGACCTTTGCGCATCAGATCCATGATCGCCGCATAGTCGGCGCCGATGCGGCTGCGCAGCGACGCGCGTACACCGTCGCGCACCTCGAACAGCGCCGCGTTGAACTGCGCGTCGTTCGGTGATGCGTCGGCGAGCTGCTCATTCAATGCGTCGATTGCGAGACCGGCGTCGCCGACCACGGCGACCGTCGCCGGATGCGCGCGACCGATCACGCCGGGGTCTACGTCGATATGAATCAGTCGCCCGGGAGGCTTCAGTTTGTGATTCGCGCCGTCCACTCCCGCCTGAAAGCGCGTGCCGATCGCGAGCGTCACGTCGGCCGTCTCCAACGCCGCGGCCATCGCGCGACTCTGATATAGATTGCCGACCGCGAGCGCATGACGCTCCTGCATCGCGCCGCGACCATTCACCGTAGTCACCACGGGCGCACCGAGCCGCTGCGCCAGTTCGACCAGCGCGGCACCTGCACCCGCCGCGATCACGCCGCCGCCGGAAATGATGACGCGCCGGCGCGCCTGCTTCAGCAGTTCGACCGCGGCGGCCAATCCCGTTTGTTCCGGAACGTTGACCTTCGCGCTCGGTGCAACGAACTGCAGATTCCCGACATCCGCGTACTGCAGATCGATCGGAATTTCGATCGCGCCGGGCTGGCCGCGACCGCGCGACATCTGTGCCACGACATGTGCCAACAACGGTGCGATGTCGCGTACTTCGCGGGGACTCTCCACCGCGGGCGTAACGCTGCGCAGCATCTCCACTTGTTTGTCCGCTTCGTGGACATAACCCAGACCGCGGCCGTAGAAGCCCGTTTCCGCCTGCCCAGTGATCAGCAGTACGCGGCTCGATGCATAAGCCGCCTCGTACAAACCCGTCACCGTGTTCGTGGTGCCCGGGCCAGTGCTCGCGATCATCACACCGATTTCGCCGGTCGCGCGTGCGTAGCCGTCGGCCGCGTGCGTGCCGGCCTGTTCGTGGCGCACGTCGATCAGCTTCGTGAAGCCGAGTCTGTTGATCGCATCGAGAATCGGCATGTTGTGAATGCTTACGATCGCAAACGCATGCCGTACGCCCAGTCCTTTCAGGGCACTCGCGACGAGGTCCGCTCCTGCGCGGCTCATGCGGCGGCTTTCAGCGACGACAGGTCGATGTGATACAGATCGGCCACGTTGTCGCACAGGATCGCGCGGCGTTGTTCAGCCGTCAGATGTTTCGACTGTTCCGCCAGCATCTCCTGCGACCACGGCCACGTCGAATCGCTGTGCGGGAAGTCGTTCGCCCACATCAGGCGACGCCAGTTCATCTGATCGGCGCTGCGGAACGCGACCCAATCGTCCTGAAACGTCGTGTAGATGTGTTCGCTGAAGTACTCGGACGGCGCCTTCGACAGATTCACACCCTTGCCGAGCCAGTTGCGATGGCGGTTGTACGCGTGGTCCATCCGGTACATGTAGTGCGGCACCCAGCCGGCATCCGCCTCGACACAGACGATTTTCAGTTTCGGGTGCCGTTCGAACACGCCGCCGAAGATCATCGTGCCGAGGATGTCCTGGTTGCCGCGGATGATCGAAAGGAAGCTGTTGATGCGCGGGCCGCGTACCCGGCTGGTGCCGCGGCTCGTCAGGATGTGGAACGACAACGGCAGGTCGAGATCGACGGCCGCTTCCCAAACCGGATCGTAGATCGCGCTGTCGTAGTCTTCCTGCGCCGGATCACCGGCCATCATCACGCCGCGCAATCCGAGCGCTTTGATCGCACGGATGTCTTCGACGCCTTCCGCCGGTGTACGCATCGCCGTCTGACCGCATCCGAGCAACCGTTGCGGCTGCGACGAGCAATACTCGGCAATCCAGCGGTTGTAGGCGTCGAAGCAGGCCTTCTTGTAATCGAAGTCCGGGTGGTTGCACAGCAGCATGCCGACGGTCGGATAGATGATCTCGGCCGCAACGCCGTCGCGATCCTGATCGAGCAAGCGCGCGACCGGGTCCCAGCCGCCACGGTGCAGGTCTTCGAATTTGACACCGGATTCGTTGATGTCTTCCGGCGCTTTACCGGCCGCCGCGACGAGCCCGAGGTGAATCGGCCGATCCATACCGTCGATGATGAAAACGTCGCCGTGGTCGGCGGTCGACACGATGTGCGGCGCGCGGTCGCGGTACGCACGATCGATGTGGCCGATGTAGGTGTCGGGGTGTTCGGTGATGTGCGAGTCGGCGGAAATGATCGGGTAGCTCATGGCGCTCCTCTTTTCGAAAATCGTCCGGAAATCGTGGGATCTGAAGTCGAC
>JANLUG010000567.1:0-4399 GCA_031363335.1 Gammaproteobacteria bacterium | reverse complement strand
GTCTCCTATTCGATCACCGGCTGTATCACGCGTCGCCGGAAACGCTGCTCGAAGTGGTGCGCGAGCTGCCAGACGATTGCCCCTCAGTTGCACTGGTGGGACACAACCCGGGCTCCACCGAGTTCGTCAATGCGATGGTCGGCCGGGTGGCGGTCGCCGACCTTCCCACGTTCGGCATCGCGCTCGTTACATTGCCCGCGCGTTGGCTCGATGCGCGCTTCGCCGGTGCCGCATTCGTTGCGCTGCAAGCTCCCAAAACGCTAGGCGACTAGGAGAGATACCGTGCGCATCGCGAAAGCGGCCATCGACGTTGGTCTGCACACCGTCAACAAAGACGCGATGCTCGCATTCTGGCAGGGCGAGATCGGCCTGCCGTTTCACGAGGCTTTGCCGGTGGGCCGCGGCGTGCATCAACTGCGCCACGGCATCGGCGAGTCGGTTCTCAAGATCAATCACAATCGCGATCCGTTGCCGGACACGCCGGCGACCGGATACCGGCATCTGACGATCGCAAAGAGCGGCATTCGTTATCCGCACATGCTTAGCGACCCCGACGGCAACGCCGTTACGCTAGTTGCGCCGGGCTATCAGGGAATTGAACAGTTGCAGATGACTGTTGTGGTGCGCGATGTCGACGCACACAGAGATTTCTACTCGCGCATTCTGGGTCTCGAAGCGATCGAAGACGGCCGCTTTCGATGCGGCGTGTCGCTGCTCTCGCTGCAGCACGACGAACAGGCGAACGGCGACGCACAAATGCGCGGCATCGGTTATCGGTACCTGACGATTCAGGTCTTCGATGTCGTTGCGGAGCACGCCGCGATTCTCTCGCGAGGTGGTCAGGAAGGCAGTGCGCCGGTCCGCTTGGGAGACGTTGCATACATTTCTTTCGTGCGCGATCCCGATGGAAATTGGATCGAAATTTCGCAGCGCAAATCGATCACGGGCTCGCTGGACTAGCCAGGCATCGCGGGGTATACCTATCCGCGCCGCGAAACGACAAGGACCTTTAGACGATGGGCTTTCTTTCATTTTTGCTGCTCGCCGCGATCACATACTTGATCTGGCGGATCACCGATCAGCTGCCGGACCTCATCTTTCGCATCAGCGAGATCCAGCGCGACGTTGCTGAACTCCGACGCACACTGACCGACGCGCCCGCGCGACCCACAGCAGCGAGCGCACCGTCGTCACAACGCCTCGACCCGGCTACGGACTCAGCTTCATAGCGCCAGACGGAATCTCAATTGCCCCTTTTCTCGCTCAAGCGCGATTCGCTGCGGCAGCGACTCGAAGATCTCGATTGGCGACTCTGGCTCGGGATGGTGCTGACCTTCATATGGCTCGTGCTCGGATACGGTTACGTCGAAATCAGCGTCGGTTGGGATCAGTTCCGGCATCTGTCGGCGGATCAGGTCGGTAACTTCCTGCAGGGCGCATTTGCACCGCTCGCATTTCTCTGGCTCGTGATCGGCTACTTTCTCCAGCAACGCGAACTCGCGCAGAACACCGAAGTTTTGCGGATGTCCGTGCAACAGGCGGAAATTCAATCCGAGAAGATGGCCGCTAACGAAATGCACGCGCGGCAGGAGACGTTTCTTCGGATATCGCAACGCGTGCAAGCGCAGCTCGGCACCGTCGCGGGTTTTCTGTACATCTCGAGCCAGGCCGCAGGCGCCGACGGCACCGTGAGTCCCGAAGAACAGAGCCGCCTGTTCGGACAGCTCAGCCAAGGCGACCCTGAGATCTTCTCGCGACGGCTGCTCGAGACGAGCTTCCGAGTAGGCGACGACACAGAACGATACCGGCTGTTCTACGGCACACCGGTACGGGCGCGACATACCAACAGCTTCATCTACACGTTCGATCGGCTGATTGCGCGAGCGAAGGAAGTCGATGCCGATGGATTGATCAGCGACGCGCTCGATTCCACGTCGCACGGACTCCTCTACAACCTGGCGAAGCGTTTTCAGGCCCAGGCTCCTGTCGATCTGGGCGATCCGAAACGCACCGGCACGAACTTCAAATTCTGACGAGGTGATCCCATTCGCGCGCTCGGCCCGATCTGCCTCGCAGTGCTCCTGACGATTTCGCTGAGTTCGGCGCGCGCGGCCGAACCGGACCGATTTGCCGACGTCACGGTCAAGTCGAGTCTCGTCGGCGGCAACGTGTATATGCTCACCGGCGCCGGCGGCAACATGGCCGTATCGGTCGGCAAAGACGGCACGCTGCTCGTCGACGACGAGTTTGCTCCGCTCGCAGCGCGCATCCAGGCAGCCATCGACGCGCTGGGCGGAGCAGCACCGAAAATCGTTCTGAACACGCATTTCCACGACGACCACGTTGGCGGAAACGCGCTCTTCGGCGAACGCGGCGTCATCATCGCGAACGAACAGGTTCGCTACCGCATGCTGAACGATTCCGCGCTGCCGCGTTCCGCGCTTCCCATCGTGACCTATACGGACCGCATCCGAGTCCAGTTCAACGACGACGAGATCGATGTCGTTCACCTGCCGTCCGGGCACACCGATGGCGACGCCATCGTCTGGTTTCGCAACGCGAACGTGCTGCACACCGGTGACCTTTTCTTCAACGGCATGTTCCCGTTCATCGACGTCGAAAACGGCGGCGACATCGACGGCTACATCGCCGACGTCGGCAGAATCCTCGAGATGGTGCCGGCCGATGTGCGCATCATTCCCGGTCATGGACCGCTCGCGAGCGTGGTGGAGCTCGGAGAGTTTCACGACATGCTGAAATCGACCGTATCGAATATCAAAGCGCGTCTCGCCGCCGGGGAATCGGCCGAGAGCGTCGTCTCGAATGGGCTTGGTCCTGAGTGGGCGCGCTTCGCAACAGGCTTCATAAGCGAGGAACAATGGATACGTATCGTGCAAGCGGGCGTACTTCACTCGCCGGAGAACAACTCGACGCGGCGCCGCTGAAATGAATGATCCGCTGATGCTGCTCGCTGACGATCGGAATAAGGCGCGTGCGGCGCGCGACCCGTGGGCAGGTCTGTGTGTTCTCGCGACCGTCGATTCAGGCGGGGACCCACAGGCGCGCGTCGTCGTACTTCGCGATCTCGATTCCCGTCTCGCCGTGTTCGTCAACGGTACCAGCCCGAAGCACGCCGAGTTGCAGTCAACGTCCCGCCGGGCGGTTCTCGTCTACCTGGCGAGCCTGGGGATCCAATATCGCCTCACGGTGGGGTTCGCGCCGGTACCGCTGGAAACGGTGCGGCGCAGCTGGCTCGAGCGACCGCGCATTCCCAAGGTCATGGACTGGCTGTACGAACGAATTCAACCGCAGAGTTCCGCCGTTCCCTCGCGCGAATATCTCCTTGAGCGATTTGCGCAACTCGATGCGCAACTACCCAAAACCGTAGAGGCGCCGCAGCAGGCACTCGGGTACTACCTGGATATCCAACGCGTTGAACGGCTCGAACTGGCCGGTGATCGCGTCCACACGCGTCGACGCTTCGCGCGCGACGCCGGAATGTGGACGGTGACCGATTTGATCCCGTAGCGGCTAGGTTGTTTGGTCTTCGAGAACCTGAACGACGCCGTGCAGGCTCTTGAAGCACGTCGCTATTGCAGTTTCGAGGAAGCCTTTGACGAACGCCGCATCTTCATCACCCGAACGCACCGCGGCATAGAGCGTCGGCCACACGCCGTCCTCGCCCAACGATCTCGCAACCACGTAGTCCTGTTTCAGATACTCGTGCAGCGCCCAGTTCGGCAGGCAGGTCACGCCTCTGCCGCTCGCCACCAGCTGGATCATCATCGCCGTCAGTTCTGCCGTGCGAACTCGCAATGGCTCGACGCCTGCTGGATCGAGAAACGACGAAAACACATCGAGCCTCGATCGATCGACCGGATAGCAGATCAAAACCTCGCTGCGCAGATCCTCGGGCTCTATCCATTCCTTCTTTGCCAGCGGATGCGACGGTGCGACGGCTAACTGCGCTTCATACGAAAACAACGGACAGTACGTCACGTCGAGGTCGCGCATGGGATCCGCGGTGATGACCAGATCGAGATCGCCCCGCCCCAGCGCCGGTAACGGCGCGAAGTTGAAGCCGCTCGCGATGTCGAGTTCGACATCCGGCCAAGTCTCGCGATACGTGTTGATCGCGGGCAACAGCCATTCGAAGCAGCTGTGACACTCGATCGCCATGTGCAGCCGTCCGGACTCACCGCCCGCCAGTCGTTCCAGATCGCGCTGCGCGCCGTGCACCATCGGCAGCACTTCATCGGCGAGTCGCAACATGCGCTTGCCCGCAGACGTGAACCGCAACGGCCGGGTCTTGCGGACGAAGAGCTGACACCCGAGACGATCCTCGAGGTCTTTGAGCTGGTGGGACAGCGCAGACTGAGTGAGATACACGCGCTCCGCC
>JANLUG010000562.1:0-3805 GCA_031363335.1 Gammaproteobacteria bacterium | reverse complement strand
GGCGAACCTAATGCTCGCGCGCGTGTATCAACTCGAAGCCCGCGATCTCGAGGGCGACGCCCGAAAGGAAGCGATGGAGTTCGTACTCGAGCAGTACCTGCACGCCATTGCGGTGGGCTCGGACGAAGCGATGTTCGCGCTTGCAGGTCTTTATCTCGACGGCGCTTACGGCGAGGACAACGTCGAGTCCGGATTGGCGCTGCTCAAGCAGGCCGCGGAATTGAACAACCCGAACGCACTGATGTGGCTTGGGCATCTGTATACCGAAGGCACACAGGTGCCCAAAGACGACGCACTCGCGCTCGATTACTTCAAGCAGGCTGCCGCGACCGGCGATACCCGTGCGCGCCTGCAGTACGTGCGTTACCTGCTGACGCAGGACAACACGCACGCGTTCGATCCGCAGGCGCGCGCCTGGCTCGTTGAGGAAGCAAAGGCCGGCGAACCCGAAGCGATGCTGCTGCTCGGCAATCTGTATGCGAAGGGCGTCGGCGTTTCGCAGAGCTACCGACAGGCGTTGACGTGGTTCAAATCTGCGGTGACCACGTCGCCCGACGACGTGAACATCGTCAACGAAGTGGCGTGGACGCTCGCGGTGACCCACCTCGAGCCGTTGCGCAAGCCGAGCTACGCGCTCGAGATCATGGATCGCGCGATGTCTGCCGACGAAGCCGCCCGGAAGAATCCCGCGTACCTCGATACGTGGGCGGCCGCATACGCGGCCAACGGCAACTTCACGCGCGCGGTCGCGTTGCAACAGCAGGCCGTCGACGCGGCGCGAGAACAGGAAGAGTCCGACGTGGTCGAGGTATTGCAGGCCCACCTTGACGCCTTCCAGCGCGGCGAGACCGTCATAGACCCCGTGCCTTGATGCGCGCGCGGATCGTCGCCGATCACCGGCGAGTGCTCCGCGAAGGCGTTCCGTTGATCGATCTACGCGCACCCGCGGAGTTCGCGGTCGGCGCATTCCCGGGCGCGGTGAACCTGCCTTTGCTCACCGACACGGAACGCGCCGCCGTGGGCACACGCTACAAGCAATGCGGCCAACAGGCGGCCATCACATTGGGTGAGGAACTGGTTTCCGGCGCAACGCGCGACGCCCGCATCGACGCGTGGCGCAGCGTCATGGCGACGCATCCGGAGGCGCTGCTGTATTGCTGGCGCGGCGGATTGCGCTCGCAGATCGCTCAGGACTGGCTGCGCGAAGGCGGCGTGGATGTCGCGCGCATCGAAGGCGGCTACAAGGCGCTGCGGCGGACCTGCCTGCGCGCAATCGATGAGTTCTGCACCAGCGCGCACCTGTTGGTAATTGCCGGACGTACCGGTTCCGGCAAGACGGAGCTGTTGAACGAGTTCGACGCGATCATCGATCTGGAACGGCTGGTGAACCATCGCGGTTCCGCCTTTGGTTCGATGTCGACGGCGCAACCGACGCCGATCGCGTTCGAGAATCGCCTCGCCATCGAGATGCTCACTGCGATGGAGAGACCACGCGTGATCGTCGAAGACGAGGGCCGCACCATAGGTCGGCTCGCGTTGCCGGATCCGCTTCACGCGGCGATGCAGGCCGCGCCGCTGGTGGTCGTGGACGCGCCGCGCGACGAGCGGGCCCGACGGATCTATTGCGAGTATATCGGCGCGCCGTTGTCCGAAGGCACCACGCTGGAACAACTGCGCGGGCGTTTCTGCGGTGCCGTCGACCGGATCCGTCGCCGGCTGGGCGGGTTGCGTCATGCCGACGTCCGACAGTTGATCGAAGGCGCATTCGACGCCGATCCGACCGACGAGTCGGCGCACCTGCGGTGGATCGAGCGACTACTCGAGTGGTACTACGATCCGATGTACGACCATCAGCTGACGGCGAAGCAGGGGCGCGTGGTGCGTTCCGGCGATCGCGCGACCATCCGCGCCTACCTTTCGGACGGCACTCGACACTGATCAGCCGACCTTGATGCCGCCGCCGTGCGCCACCAGTCGATCCGGTTTGAGACGCAACACGACGCGCGACGCAGCCGTTACCTGTTGCCGTACGACGAGGTCACCGAGGTATTTGGTGCGGATACGTTCGCTCCACTGACCGGCTTCGTCGGCAAAGATCTCCACACGACCGACACCTTTCACCTGTCGATTGGTGCGGCCGAAGTCGGTTCGCTCCTCGAGTTCCACGCAAATGGAGGCACGCGCATCGGCCTGTAGCCTTCTTACGTGGAACTTCTCGGCAACGCTGGTCACGTAGAACGCTTCGCCATCCCACAGAAACCAGCACGGCACCTGTCGCGGAAACCCGGCCGCGTCTATGAACGCGAGGCACGCAGATACATCGCGGTCGAGCAGCGCATCGGTTTCGGACGGCGTGAGGTCGCGCAGTTCGACGCCGGTGATGCGACGCTCGGTCACGGCGATCTACCCGCGTGGTTCCGCGCGTACTGCATCAACCGGCGAGCCGCCCGTCGCGTTTCGCTTCAGTCAGGATTTCCTGGAACAGCGTCCGGGCGAGGGCTTGTTCGTCTGCCCCATCGACGCTTCGACTGCGCGAATCGACGCCGGGTATCCGCGCGATCATCAGATTGCCGGACACGGAATAGATGCCGCCGTAGCGCCGTCCGTCGTGCTGTATGGCGAGTTGAACCGGCTTCGTTGACATGAGTCCCCCCTAATGGTCGTGATGAGCATGGTCGTGGTCGTGATGAGCATGGTCGTGTCCGTGCGGCCGAGCCTCGAACGCGCGCACGCGTTCGGTGAGCTCTCCGGCCGCGACGATGCCGCGCGCGACGAGCAAGGTCTCGAGCGCGCAAAGAAAGTGGTCGTAGTATCGGAATTGCGGAGTGGTCATTCCCGCCGTGCCGTCGTCACGTTCCAGCGTCCGATCGAAGGCACCGATCTGCACGATCAATTGCGCGCGGAAGTCCTCCCACGCATACACGCCCTGCTCCGCCAGACCGCGCGCAATTCCGAATGCCCGACCCTGCCACGGCGCTTCAAAGACCAATTCACCGTTCAGCATCGGCGGGGCGGCGTCGCCACCGAGTTCGAACGTTTGCGTCACGCGAGCCGCTCCACGCCGATCATCGCATCGCGCGTGACGCGCATCGCGAGATCGGCTTCCGATACTGCGTCGACATCGGCCGGCGGTTGCGGCAGCACCAGGTAGCGGACTTCCGCGCTCGAATCCCACACGCGCACTTCGACGTCAGGCTCGAGCCGCACACCGAACTCCGCGAGCACGCGCCGCGGTTCGCGCACGATCCGTGAACGATACGCAGGATCTTTGTACCAGCGCGGCGGCAGACCGAGCATTGCCCAGGGGTAGCACGAGCACAGCGTGCAGACGACGACGTTGTGAACCGCGGCGGTGTTCTCGACGACGACGAGCTTCTCCGTTTGTCCGCCTTCGAATTGAAACTCCGCTACGGCTGCCGTTCCGTCATCGAGCAGCGCCCGCCTGAATACAGGATCGCGCCACGCACGCGCAACGACGCGCGCGCCGTTCAACGGACCGATCCGTTCGTTGTATCGCTCGACGACCTCGTCCACCGCGGCGGCAGTAATCAAACCCTTCTCGATCAGCAGCGCTTCGATGGCTTCCGCGCGAATCGCCGGCGAGTTGTGCTCTTCGGTCATCCAACCGGCTCCAGATAGGGCTCAAACAGATCGAGATGCACGACCACGCCGGGTTCTGCGTCCCGGCCCCACAGTTCACGCCCGTCGAACGCAACCGTGTAGAGATGTTGGGGATCTTCACCGCGACCATGCGCGTTCGTATCGGGGAACACCCAGCCGTCGTGCAGCGAAACGATCGAGCCGC
>JANLUG010000552.1:0-3050 GCA_031363335.1 Gammaproteobacteria bacterium | reverse complement strand
CGCGGAGCGGGGCATTGCGCTGTCGATGCGACGGCTCATGGAGGAGAACCTCTACTGGACGTTGGTCTTCGACCGCTGGATGGTCGGCGCCAACTGGCCGCTCACGCAGCAGACGGTGCTTGGACTGGTTCCGGCGCCGGTACGGTGGCTGATCGCGCCGATCGCGAGACGCGGCGTTGCGCCGTGCCAATCTCGTCGCGTACGTTGCGCGTATTCGAGACCGGTACTTCGGCTAGGTATTTCCGGATCGGCGTGGCGCTATGCCGGTCCGTTGCGCAGCAGGTTGAAGAACTCTCGCCGCGTCTTCGGCCCGTACGTCAGGTAGTTCGGGTCGCGCCGCTCCCGATACGCCGTGCGCGCCCGAGTGATCTTGTCAGTGCCGCGGCGCAACTTCACTTCATCCGGCGTGATCTTGTACGGCACCGTCGCGTTGTAACCGAATACTTTGGCGCGTAGCGCGGCCGTGATCTCCAGATAGCCGTTCGCTTCACGCAGCGCCTCGGCGATCTGAAACGTGCGGAACGCCTGGATCTGATCCTGCGGAGAGCCGTACCAGATCGAGTCGGTTCCCCACAGCACGTTGTCTTGCCCGACGTACTTGAACAGTTTGCCGAGCGCGTGCGCGGCCGAATCCGGCTCGCGCATCAGAAAACGCCACGTGCTGCCAAGCTCCGCATACACGTTGCTGTTCGGCGCGATGCCGTTGTCGAGCAACGAACGCACCAGCGTATCGATGCCGTCGCGCGCGGCGGCATGGTCGTACGCGCGCTCCGCGTTGCCGGCTACAAACCCGGAGTGATAGACGATGAACGCGACATCCGGATACAGCTTGGCCACCTTGCCGATATCCGAGCACTGACTGTGTTCGTACGACTGCGGCCCGAACGGCAGACCTTTGTGCACGCACACGACCTTGATGCCGAGCTTGCGTGCTTTCTCGATCATCGCCAGGCCCGGTGCATCCGACAGGAAATAGCCGCGTCCACCCGGACCGAACTGCGTATACGTCTTCCACGCACAGATATCCCAGCGCTGCGCAAGCGCGTCCATTCCATCGAGATCACCGGGCTGATTCGGATTGACGCGCCCGTGCAGCATCAGCCGCTGCGTACCTTCCATCTCGTCGACGATGCGACGTGTGGCATCGGCGGCTTCGATCGTCAGCGGTTCCGCATCCGGCGCCGATGGCACGAACGACAGGACCATCATGTCGGTATCGGAATCGAGAAAGATGTCTTTGACGAACTCACGTGCGCCGAGACACTCGAGGTAGCCACGGTCGCCACTCCACGCGATTCCGCATGCGGCGTTCGGCATTTCCGCAAACGGCCGCGCTGAGGCGGGCAGTTTTTTCATCCACGCGCCTGTCGGGTCGACGTAGTGACCCTGTACGTCGAAGATGAACTCGTCGCCGTTGACAGACGCGGCAGCGAGTTCCGCATCGAGCGCCGCATCCGCGGGCACGTCGAAGTACCCGCCGCGCTTACCACCGGCCGCGTGCGCGGCGTTGAATGCCAGCAGCGCGCTCGCGGCGCCGCAACTCGACATCAGGAAATCGCGGCGCGGCATGCCGGAACGCCGCGCGTACTCACTCGCGTGCTCGTGTGCGAGGCGATTGCCGAGCACATTCGCTCGCGACAGCGGAATCGGCGCGAACTCGCCGTTCGACGTGGTGTCGATCTTGATCGGCAAGCGGGTGCCGTTCGGATCTGAATCGTCGCGTTGCATGCGGCCTCCTCGCGTTACAGTTCGGTATCGCCTTTCAGCAGCCGTTGCACGACGGTGCGATTCAGGATCTCGTTCGTGCCGTCGGCCACGTTGACGATGCGCAGCGCATGCCACGCATGGTAGAGCCCCAGCTCGTTGGTGAATCCCATTGCACCGTGCGTTTGCATCGCCCGATCGACCGCGCGATAGCCCACCTGCACCGCGTACGCCTTCGTCATCGACAGTTCCTTCACCGCGGCCTCACCCCGATCGAGCAGCGTTGCCGCGTTGATGCCCATCAAGTGCGCCGCATGCAGTTCCATCGCGCTTTCCGCTAGCGGAAACGTGACGCCCTGATAGTCCGCGATCGGTTTGCCGAATGCTTCGCGCACCTTCGTATAGTCGAGCGCACGTTCGAGCGCCCATCGCCCGTAGCCTACCGCGCGGGCCGTGTTGTAGATCCGGCCGAGCGAAACGCCGTACAGCGCTGCGTCGAATCCCTTGTTCAACGCGCCAACGAGTTGCCACGGCTGCACGCGGACATCGTCGAGCCGCAGCTCGGCTTCGTCGCCGCCGATGTGACCGAACAACCGGATCACGCGCTCCACCTCGAACCCCGGTGCGTCCGTGGGCACGAGGAACGCGGAGATGCCGCCTCTACGCGCGGCCGCGCGTTCCGCATCGGTGACTGCGAAGACGATGCAGTAATCCGCCGTGGGTGCGTTGGTGGTCCAGATCTTGCGCCCGCTGATGCGCCAGTTGTCGCCGTCGCGCACGGCGCGTGTTGTGAGCGCCGCGGCATCGGATCCGGCGCCGGGCTCGGACAAGCCGAAACACATCGACGCGGTGCCGGCCATCATTGGCGCGAGTATGCGGCGACGTGCTTCGTCGGTCGTCTGTTCCAACAGGCGACTCGGCCCGAACGCCCAGTGGCTGATCGCGTAGAGCATCAACCAGTTCTGTGGACCGCAGCTGCGGAACAGTTCCTCCCAGCACGCGAAGTACGCGAGATGTCCGAGCCCGCCGCCGCCGAGCGATGCCGGCACGCACATCGAGTAGAACCCCGCATCCGCGGCCGCGCGACGCACCTCGTTGATTAGCGTGAGCGTTGCATCGGAGAAGCGACCGTCTTCGCGATACAGCAGGCGCGCGTTCTCGAACAGATCGCGATGAGCTTCGTGGCGCGGCAGCACTTCCTTTCGTGCGAACGCGGCGACGCCTTCGCGCGCGGTGCGGACCTCTTCGGGCAGATCGAAGGCGATGGCGGGCATGAGTGCGGTGCCTAAAGTTCTTAGTGACGGAACGCTAGGGCGCGAGGGGAGAGCGGTCAAGCAATGATGCGG
>JANLUG010000524.1:0-3613 GCA_031363335.1 Gammaproteobacteria bacterium | reverse complement strand
CTGCTGCTCGACGCGCTGACGCTGAGTGCGATCACCGTCGATCGCGACGCGCGGATCGACGCGCTGGTGCATGCCTTCAAAGGCATGCTCGCGAACTACTGGCGGGACAACGGCGAATCAGGAGGGTGACGTGGCTACTCGACGGGACATGTTGCAGATTCTCGCGGCCGGCAGCGCAGCAATGGTCGAAGCGCCGCACCTTGCGGCACAACCGGAATTCAAAAATTCGGTAGTACGCCTGTCAAAAGGACATTTCGAACCGGACCACTATGCGATCGTTCGGCAACGCCTCGATGAATCCAGACAGACTCTGATACCGGCCATCCGCGCACTGCGCGGTTGTCTGCATTTCTGGGCCGGCGTCGATCCTGTTTCGAACACACTCGTGAACGTCAGCGTCTGGGCATCGATCGAAGATGCGCGGCAGATGGAGACGCTCGCACCCATGCGCGTGCTCGCAGGCGAGTTCGCCGAGTTGGGCGTTACCTTCGAACGGCCAATCGCGAACTACGAAAGTCTGTGGGAGATCTGACTCACGCGCGTCAGACCGGCGCGCTGCGCGGCAGCCGCGGTGACAGGCGCGGCGGCAGGTTGTCGTAGAGGTCGGCAACCAGGTCGGATCGCAGCACCTGTCGCGCGGGGTCGTCCCACAGATTCATCCGCGCTTGCGGATCGGCATTCAGGTCGTACAGCTCCCCTTCCGTGCCTTCGTACAACGCACCCTTCTCGTAAGCGCTACAAAGAAAACCATCGCGGTAAATCGTGCGGATGTGCATGTCGACCGAGCCGTGTTCGCTATCCCACTCCGTCAGCACGCGTTCGCGGCGTTGCGCCTGAGCCTCCTCGTTGGAGACTGGCAGCGCCTTTCCTTCGACCCAAGCTGGCTCCTCGATTTCCGCGATGCGGCAGAATGTCTGCGCGAGATCGACGTGCCCTACCGGGGCGCTCACTTTCGCAGGCTTAATGTTGGCCGACGGCGCCGGCCGCCAGATCATCGGCAGCCGCATCAATGCATCGCAGTGGTACGGTCCTTTGAACAGCAATCCGTAGTCGCCTTGCAGTTCGCCGTGATCGGTGGTGAACAACACGTCGGTGTCCTCACCCCAGCCGCGCTGTTCGATGCACGCGAGCACGCGCCCGCATGCGTCGTCGATCAATTCGTTCTCGATGTGGTTCATCGCGTTGATTTCGCGGATCTGATCGGCGCTCAGATCGCACGGGCGGAAGCCGCGCGGCGACTCCAGGTTGGTCCACAGCGATCCATCGAAGTAACCGCCCCAGTGACGCGGCTTGTTCGCGAGCCATTGTGCGGCCTTTGTCGCATCACCGGGATAGAGATCGGGCAACGGCACCTCGCGCCAGTCGACGCGCGACCGCTCCGACGCCGGCGGATCCCATGGATGGTGCGGGTCGGGAAAGCTGAGCCACACGAACCAGTCGGCGTCGGCCGGAAGCGTATCGAGCCATGCGATGGTCCGATCCGCGACCCATTCCGTGTGATACACCTCGCGCGGCGCCGGATTGTCCCAGACCTGAATCGCGCCGGTCGCACCGCCGCCCTGCGTGTTCTGCATGCCCTGCGGCGTGATCATCGGATAGAAACCGCCGATCGCATCGGGATGGTTCTGTTCCAGCCACACGTCGTAGTGCGAATGGCCCATGTAGAAATGATTCGCGAGTTCCATCCGCTCGAAGCCACGGTGCGGACCCGTCTCGCCGAGCCGCGCCATGCGGTTTTCGTAGAACGTTTCGGGCGCGCCGAGCCAGGGTTCGAAGTGCGCTTTCCCGAACAGCCCGGTGCGATAGCCGTGCTGCGACAACCAGTGCGCGATCGTCGGAGTCTCCTCCGGCAACGCAACGCCGTTCATCCACACGCCATGCGTCGCTACGTATTGACCGGTGATGATCGTCGCCCGCGCCGGCATGCATACCACATGCTGGTTGTGCGCGCGTTCGTAGTTGACGCCGTTGCGCGCAAGCGAGTCGATTACAGGCGTACGCGCCACAACGCCACCGTTACAGCCGAGCGCGTCGTGGCGCATCTGGTCCGTGGTGATCAGCAGGATCTTGCGGCTCATCGCTGGGCTCGATCCAGCGTCAGACCTTCAACAACCCGCCCGCCGGTGCCGGCCGCGCGCGCTGGTTGTAAAGCATCTTGCGCAGCTTATCGATCTCGTCGGGCGACAGCTTCGAGAAGTCCTGCGTGAAGTCTGCTCCCACCGCCATGCCGCGCTTCACCGCCGGGCGCGCGCCGAGTTCGTCGAACCAGCGCTTGAAGTACGGGAATTCGTTGATGTCCTGGCCCTGCCCTTCCCAACCGAGCGTCCACGGATAACAGATCATGTCGGCGATCGTGTACTCGTTGCCGATGAGATAGCGCTTGTCGTACAGCGCATTGTTCAACACGCCATACATCCGATTCACTTCGTCGGTGAAGCGACGCACCGCGTACGACTGATCGCCCTGCCCTTCACCAAGGCGACGGAAGTGGCCGCACTCGCCGGTCTTCGGTCCCTGATTCGCCATCTGCCAGATGATCCACTGCACCACGTCGTAACGCGGCCGCGGCGCTTGCGGCCAGAACTTCCCGGCCTTCTCGGCGATGTACATCATGATCGCGCCGGATTCGAAGATCGCGATCGGGTCGCCGCCGCCGAGCGGCTCGTGGTCGACCAGCGCCGGCATGCGGTTGTTCGGATTGATCTTTAGAAATTCAGGCGTGAATTGATCGCCGCGGCCGATGTTGCACGGCACCACGCGGTAAGGCATGCCGAGTTCTTCGAGCAGGATCGTGACCTTTTTGCCGTTCGGCGTCGGCCAGTAGTGCAGATCGATCATCGTGGACTCCGTTCGTTCGAATGAACGTCAAGAATACGCTACCCGCGATCGGCGACACGCAGTTCAGAACGAACGCTGCTCAACGATGATCTCCTTCGAATCCCGCGGCAGTTCGATCTGCGTGCCGTCGCGCCCCAGCGTCACCGGGCCGCTATAGATCTCGGCGACGCCTTTCAGGAACGCCGCCTCGACGCCGGGGACGAGCAACGGCGGGATCACGTGATAGAACAACAGATGACGCACGTTGGCCGCCGCCGCGATCTGTGCCACTTCGACCGGCGCCGTGTGGTAGTTGAGGATGTCGCCCATGATCTGCGCAACGTTGGCGCGCCCGGCCGCGGCGGCCGCGTTGCCGAGAATGCCAACGAGCTCAGGTGAGAGTGCTTCGTGCACCAGCAGATCGACGTTGTGCGCAAAGAGTTCGAGATTCGCCGACTTCGCCGTGTCGCCCGAGATCAGCACCGAACGGCCGCCGTATTCGAATTTGTATCCGACCGCGGGCAATACCGGATCGTGGTGCACGCTGAACGCGGTGACGGTGACGCCATCGACCGACCACACGACCGGCGCCGCACCAGGTCCCGGCGGATCGAACGGCCGCGCCACGCTGCCGTGCCCCTCCGGCGGTGTCACCTTCGGACCGTGATGCGCGGTGCGATAGCCGGCGTCGAGTTTATAAGCCGTGTTGAATCCATCGACCACCTGCTCCACGCCGGTCGGCCCGACGATCGGCAACGGATCAGTATGCGCACCGCCCGCCCAACGCAGCTCCGCT
>JANLUG010000520.1:0-6164 GCA_031363335.1 Gammaproteobacteria bacterium | reverse complement strand
GCCAGCACGGTGTGAACATCATGGAGTTCTGCAAGTCGTTCAACGCCGACACGCAGGGCATGGAAGTTGGCATGCCGATTCCCGTCGTGATCACCGTTTACAGCGACCGCAGCTTCACGTTCATCAAGAAGACGCCGCCGGCTGCCGTTCTGTTGCGTAAAGCAGCGGGCATCGAAAAAGGCAGCGCGGTTCCGAACAACACGAAAGTAGGCAAAGTGACGCGCGCGCAGGTCGAGGAGATCGCGCGGCTGAAGATGCCCGACCTCACCGCCGCCGGCATGGAAGCGGCGTTTCGCACGATTGCCGGCAGCGCACGCAGTGCCGGTATCGATGTAGAGGGGCTCTAAAATGGCAAAACTCTCAAAGCGAATGCAGGCAATCGCGGCGAAGATCGACCGCGAAAAGATCTACTCTGTCGATGAGGCGGTGAAGTTGCTCAACGAAGTTGCGGCGACCAAGTTCAAAGAATCGATCGACGTCGCGATCAATCTCGGCGTCGATCCGCGCAAGTCGGATCAAGCCGTTCGCGGCGCGACGACCCTGCCGCACGGCACCGGCAAGGTGACGCGCGTTGCAGTGTTCGCTCAAGGCGCGAATGCCGACAAGGCGAAGGCGGCCGGTGCGGACATCGTCGGATTCGAAGATCTTGCCGAGCAGATCAAGGGCGGCGAACTGAATTTCGATGTCGTCATTGCGACACCCGATGCAATGCGCATCGTGGGCCAGTTGGGCAAGGTGCTCGGCCCGCGCGGACTGATGCCGAATCCAAAGACCGGAACGGTGACGCCCGACGTCGAAACCGCAGTACGTAACGCGAAGTCCGGGCAGATTCAATTCCGCGCGGACAAAGCCGGCATCATTCACGGCAGCGTAGGCAAGGTCGGCTTTGGTACGAAGGAGATCAAAGAGAACCTCGAAGCCTTGTTGGCTGATTTGAGAAAGGCCAAGCCGGCGTCGGCGAAAGGCATTTATCTGCAGAAGATCACGCTGTCGACCACGATGGGGCCGGGCGTATCTATCGATCAGGCCTCTTTGGAGGGCTGAACAGTTTTGAGGGCGCCGTGATGTCGCAAGACGTCGCGGTCCGTCAAAGACCGTGGGTGTCGGCATCAGTTCTCTGGTGTTGGCTTAAGCCGGAAGGGCCCACGCAGGCGGTGAGTCTTGAACGAGATCTGGATCTCGCCGTGCAACCGATCGGCCGTAACGGGCGGATCATTGAAAAGAAAGGTAGGCCGGGAGACCGGCGTCATCCAGGAGAGCATCAGTGGCACTGAAACTCGAGCATAAGGAAGCGATCGTTGCCGAGGTGAACGAAGCCGCTGGGAAAGCGTTGTCCGCCGTTTTGGCCGATTATCGCGGATTGACCGTCACGCAGATGACCGAGATGCGCGCGAAAGCGCGTACGTCGGGTGTCTACATGCGCGTCATCCGCAATACGTTGGCGAAGCGCGCGGTGGCCGGGACGGAATTCGAGTGCCTGCAATCGGCATTCGTCGGTCCGACCCTCGTCGCTTTTTCGGAGGTGGACCCTGGCGCGGCTGCGCGTCTGATGAAGGAGTACGCCAAGACTTTCGAGAAGCTCGAAGTCAAAGCGTTGTCGATCGGTGGAGTGTTGCTGGGCGCGGATCAGCTAGAGCGCGTAGCAACGTTGCCGACCCGTGACCAGGCGATATCGATTTTGATGTCGGTCATGCAGGCACCCATCGTGAAGCTGGCCCGCACGCTCAACGAAATACCGGGAAAACTGGTGCGCACGTTGGCGGCGGTTCGCGATCAGAAGGAAGCAGCAGCTTAGTCCGTTCGGTACCCAATTGTTCACCCAAGCAAACTCAGATACGAAGAGATAGTCAGGAGATTTCGAGATGGCTTTGTCCAAAGACGATATTTTGAATGCAATCGCCGACATGAGCGTCATGCAGGTCGTGGAACTCGTTCAGGCGATGGAAGAGAAGTTTGGCGTATCGGCTGCTGCGGCTGTTGCAGCTGCACCAGCGGCGGCGGGTGCCGCTGCTGCGGTGGTCGAAGAGAAGACCGAATTCAACGTGATTCTCGCGACCGTCGGCGAAAAGAAAGTCAACGTGATCAAGGCAGTTCGCACCATTACGGGTCTCGGCTTGAAAGAAGCCAAAGACCTGGTCGATGGTGCGCCGTCCTCCGTGAAGGATGGTGTCAGCAAAGCAGAGGCTGAAGAGATCAAGAAGCAGCTGGTAGAAGCCGGCGCCACCGTCGAGCTCAAGTAACCTACTTGAGTTTCGATCTGGCGACCCGCTCGATCGAATGGCTGGCGGCGCGACTGAGAGTCGCGCCGTACCAGCCTTTTGTCGTTGGAAGGCGTTTGAAAAGGCAGTTGGGCGACAGGCAGTTGGGCGTAAAAGTTGAGCAACCGGGAGATTCGAATGGCGTACAGCTTTACTGAGAAAAAGCGGATCCGAAAGGATTTCGGCAAGCTGCCGGAAATCATGGAGATTCCGTATCTGCTCTCCATCCAGATCGACTCCTACAACCGATTTCTGCAGCTGAACGGCACTGCAGAGGAGCGGCAGGACGCAGGTCTGCATGCGGCATTCCGCTCGGTATTTCCGATCGTCAGCTATTCGGGCAACGCGGCCCTCGAATACGTCGACTATCGCTTGGGCGACCCGGTGTTCGACGTCAAGGAATGCGTGTCGCGCGGCATCACGTACGCAGCACCGCTGCGAGTGCGCGTCCGCCTGATCATTTACGACCGAGAGTCCGCATCCAAAGCGGTAAAGGACGTGAAGGAGCAGGAAGTGTACATGGGCGAGATTCCGCTCATGACCGAGAACGGCACGTTCGTAATCAACGGTACGGAACGCGTCGTCGTTTCGCAGCTGCACCGCTCGCCCGGCGTGTTCTACGATCACGACCGCGGCAAGACGCACTCGTCAGGAAAACTGCTGTACAACGGCCGCGTGATTCCTTATCGCGGTTCGTGGCTCGATTTCGAATTCGATCCGAAGGACTGCGTGTTCGTGCGCATCGACCGCCGCCGCAAATTGCCGGCGACTATCCTGTTGCGCGCGCTCGATTTCACGTCCGAGCAGATGCTCGAGATGTACTTCGAGACGAACCAGTTCCACGTCAAAAAAGACGGTTTCTCGATCGACCTGATTCCCGAGCGTATGCGCGGTGACGTTGCGTCGTTCGAGATCAAAGACAAAAAAGGCGACACGATCGTAGAGGTAGGCCGTCGTATTACGGCACGACACGTTCGTCTACTCGAGAAGTCCGGCCTGCGTCGTTTGGACGTGCCGCGCGAATACCTGATGGATCGCGTGATCGCGCGCGACATTGTCAATAAGGACACCGGCGAGATTCTGATTCCGTGTAACGCGATCATTACCGAGGAAGTACTGAGCAAGCTGCTCGAAGCGGGCGTATCGACGATCGAGACGATCTACACGAACGAACTCGACTGCGGACCGTACGTTTCAGACACGCTGCGCATCGACGCGACGCGCAATCGGCTGGAAGCGCTGGTGGAAATCTACCGGATGATGCGTCCGGGAGAGCCGCCGACGAAGGAAGCCGCAGAGAATCTGTTCAATAACCTGTTCTTCGCGCCGGAGCGGTATGACCTGTCCGCGGTTGGACGGATGAAGTTCAACCGGCGACTCGGCCGTGAAGCGATCGTGGGCTCGGGTGTTTTGAATGCTCAGGACATCACCGACGTGCTGCGCACGCTGATCGAGATCCGCAACGGCAAAGGCACCGTCGACGACATCGACCACCTCGGCAACCGCCGCGTCCGTTCGGTCGGCGAAATGGCGGAAAACCAGTTCCGCGTCGGTCTGATCCGAGTCGAACGCGCGGTGAAGGAGCGACTGTCGCTCGCGGAAAGCGAAGGCTTGATGCCGCAAGACATGATCAACGCGAAGCCTGTGGCTGCTGCGATCAAGGAATTCTTCGGCTCCAGTCAGCTGTCGCAGTTCATGGACCAGAACAACCCGCTGTCGGAAGTGACGCACAAGCGTCGCGTTTCGGCGCTTGGACCGGGCGGGCTGACGCGCGAGCGTGCAGGCTTCGAAGTACGCGACGTGCATCCCACGCACTATGGTCGCGTGTGCCCGATCGAAACGCCTGAAGGTCCGAACATCGGTCTGATCAACAGCCTCGCGACATACGCGCGCACCAACGAATACGGCTTCCTCGAAACGCCGTACCGGAAGGTGATCAGCGGCAAAGTCTCGAACGAGATCGAATACCTGTCGGCGATCGACGAAGCGGAATACGTGATCGCGCAAGCGAGCTCGAAGCTCGATGCGAAAGGTCAGTTCATCGGCGACCTCGTCGACGTTCGACATCAGAACGAGTTCGAGAAGTCGACGCCGGAAAACGTCAACTACATGGACGTGTCGCCGAAGCAGGTCGTCTCGGTAGCCGCAGCCTTGATTCCGTTCCTCGAACACGACGACGCGAACCGCGCGTTGATGGGTTCGAACATGCAGCGTCAAGGCGTGCCGACGATTCGTACCGAGAAGCCGCTGGTCGGCACCGGTATGGAACGTCACGTCGCGCGTGACTCCGGCGTGTGCGTTATCGCGATGCGCGGCGGCGTGATCGACAGCGTCGACGCGGCGCGTATCGTCGTGCGCGTTGCAGACCGTGAGACCGATGCAGGCGAGGCCGGCGTCGATATCTACAACCTGACGAAGTTCACGCGTTCGAACCAGAACACGTGCATCAACCAGCGTCCACTCGTGAAGAAAGGCGATGTGATCGCGCGCGGCGACATCCTCGCGGACGGTCCGTCGATCGACATGGGTGAACTCGCGCTGGGTCAGAACATGCGCATCGCGTTCATGCCGTGGAACGGCTACAACTTCGAAGACTCGATCCTCGTCTCCGAACGCGTCGTTCAGGAAGAGCGCTTCACCAGCATTCACATTCAGGAACTGACCTGTATCGCGCGCGACACGCGACTCGGGCCTGAAGAAATCACCTGCGACATCCCGAACGTCGGTGAGTCCGCGCTCGCGAAGCTCGACGAGTCCGGTATCGTCTATATCGGTGCCGAAGTGAAGTCGGGCGACATTCTGGTGGGCAAAGTCACACCGAAAGGCGAGACGCAGCTGACCCCGGAAGAAAAACTGTTGCGCGCGATCTTCGGTGAGAAAGCGTCCGACGTGAAGGACACGTCGCTGCGCGTCGGCACCAGCATGAAAGGCACGGTGATCGACGTTCAGGTGTTCACGCGCGACGGCGTGGAAAAGGACCAGCGTGCGAAAGACATCGAGCGTTCGCAACTCGCCCAGATCCGCAAGGACTTGGACGACGAGTATCGAATTGTCGAACTCGCAACGTATCAGCGTCTGCGTCAGGCACTCGTCGGCAAGAAGGCGGCAAGCGCACCGGAAATGACGAAGGGCGGCGCGATCACGTCGGAATACCTCGACACCCTCGTGCGCGGCGACGACTGGTTCCGGATTCGAATGTCAGAAGACGTTCTGAACGAACAGCTCGAGAAAGCCGAAGCGCAACTGAAAGCGCGCCGTGAAAAGCTCGATGCGCGATATGCAGACAAGAAGCAGAAGCTCGAGAGCGGCGACGACCTCGCGCCGGGCGTTCTTAAGATCGTCAAGGTTTACCTCGCGATCAAGCGCCGTATTCAGCCGGGCGACAAGATGGCCGGCCGACACGGCAACAAAGGGGTGATCTCGGTGATCATGCCGGTGGAAGACATGCCGTTCGATTCGCGCGGCGAGCCGGTCGACATCGTGTTGAACCCGCTCGGTGTGCCGTCTCGAATGAACGTCGGCCAGGTTCTGGAGACCCACCTCGGTTGGGCTGCGAAAGGTCTTGGCGAGAAGATCAACCGGATGATCGAAGAGCAGAAGAAAGCGGCCGATATCCGCAAGTTCCTCGACGAGGTCTACAACGGCGGTGGCGGTCGTCAGGAAGACCTGAAGTCGCTGACAGACGAAGACATCATGGAACTCGCCCGCAATCTCGTCGGCGGTGTGCCGATGGCGACGCAGGTATTCGACGGTGCGTCGGAAGGCGAGATCAAGAAGATGCTGGCGTTGGCGGATCTGCCGACCGCGGGGCAGGCGATGTTGTGGGACGGCCGTACCGGTGATCAATTCGATCGCCCGGTGACGATCGGCTACATGTACATGATGAAGCTGAATCACCTCGTCGAC
>JANLUG010000480.1:0-7080 GCA_031363335.1 Gammaproteobacteria bacterium | reverse complement strand
AGCGTGTCCGCCGCACCGACCCGCCGCCGCTCGACCCCATTCGAAGTCCAGTTCGCAGAACACCCAAATGGAAGTCGCGACCGTCAGATCGCGGGTGGCGGCAAATGACCCAGCAGACGCTCGATGCCAAGCCCTAGCGCGAGAAGCCTTCGATCGCTGCCGGCGGGTCCATCGAGTTCCATGCTCACTGGCAGGCCGCTTTTCGTCAGACCGCTCGGCAACACCAGCCCGGGCAGGCCGGCGGTGCTGCCGCTCGCGATGTTTCTCGAGATGGCGTCGCCGAATGGGACATGGTTGCCGCTGATGTCGACCGGGTCCTGCCCGATCGGCGTTGCGGGAATCCGTACCGTCGGGAACACCATCGCCATAGCGCCGGTGTCGGCGAACCAGCGGCGGAATGTTTCGCGCAGAGCGGGCAGATGGATGTCGCGGGCTGCCTGGTATGCCGCCTCGGTAATGTGCAGCGGCGATCCGTCGGACACGAAGCTCTGAAACAGCTGTCGGATGTCGGGACTAGTGGCCGAGATCAGCGCGTCGAAACCGACGTGCGCCTGGTACTCGGCGAGATAACGAGTGAGCGAAGGCGCGACGTCGTGCAGTTGCACCGGCCCGGTCGTCAGGCCGATCAGCCGGGCGAGGTCCGGCACCGGTGCGTCCACGAGCACGACGCCCGCCGCTTCGAGTTTCTTCAGCGCCTGGGCGGTGATCCGTTCGACTTCGGTGTCGAGACCTTCGAAGAAGCTGCGATCCATGCCGAGCCTGACGCCGCGAAGCGAAACCTCCGGAAGCGGTTCGGTCCGGGGCGCGACCACCGTATCGAACAGGATCAGATCGGCGACGCTGCGCGCATGCGGACCCACCTGATCGAACAGCGGTGAGATAGGCACGACCGCGCCACTCGGGTAGCGGCCGGTGGTCGGTCGAAAGCCGGCGATGCCGCACAATGCCGCGGGCACGCGAATCGAACCTTCCGTATCCTCGGCCAGACCGAGCGGCGCGATGCGCGCGGCAACCGCGGCGGCAGTTCCGCCGGTGCTGCCGCCCGGAATGCGCGTTGGATCGTACGGATTGTGCACCGCGCCGAAGGCGAGGTTGTTACTGGTCCAACCGAACGACAATTCGTGGATGTTGGTTTTGCCCATCACGAGCGCACCCGCGTTACGCAGGATCTGGACGACGGGCGCATCTTCCTTCGGCCGGAAGTCCCGCAATGCGGCGGTTCCACCGGTGGTCGGGAAATCCTTCGTGTTGACGCTGTCTTTGATCGGCATCGGCAGCCCGTGCAGCGGTCCGAGCGCGACACCGGATGATCTGCGCCGGTCGGCGTCGCGCGCCGCTTCCAATACGGAGTCCGGCTGCAGCGTGATGAACGCATTGAGCGCTGCGCATTGTTTTGCGCGCGCGAGCAGCGCTCCGGCATAGGTTTCTGCCCGAAGTTCGCCGCGTTGCATTGCTGCGATGGCTTCCACAGCACTCAGGTCGGGCAAACTGCTCGTGGTAGCGGCGTCCGCCTTAGCGGTCTCGTTGGCGAAACCGAATGATGCTGCGGTGGTGATGCACGCCGCCTCGATCAGATCGCGACGCGTCCATTGGCGGGTCACGGTTCGATCACAGCGCGCTTAGTGCTTTTCTGCCCGCGCATCTGCGATGACGACCCATGCCTGCTGCTCCAGATCGTAGCGGTTGCCGGTGAACAACAGCGCCTTGCGCGCGAACTGTTCGGCTTGTGCCGCGTTGCCTTCCTTCAGATGGCAGCGCGCCAGTTCGATCCACAGTTGTGCGCTGTCGGGTTGGATGCGGATCGCGCGTTCCAGAGTCTGGATGGCCTTCGGCAGATCGCCGGCCGTTGCCGCGCGTTGCGCTTCATCCTGCAAGGCGAGCGTCACCGTCGATTGCGGTTTCGGCGTGGCGCGGTTGGGCTGCACCGGCGCGGGTGACGGCATCGGTTGCGGCGCCGGTTGCGTGGGCACCGGATACTGTTGCGACGGCGGACGGGTTTGCGTCTGCGGCGGCAGCGGGGCGGGCGATCGCGGGTACGGCGACTGCTGCTCGCTGACGCATCCGCTCAACACCACGACGAGACCCACGAGGGTCAACGCGCGTTCGAAAGGGTGGTTCAGTCGTTGAACCATTGTCTGAAGCGCTCCATGAGGCTGTTTCCGCAGGGTCCCGCCGGCAGTCGCGCATTGTACGGGATCGGCACCGTCACGGGTTCACCGCAGTCCGGCTGCGTCAGCGTTCCGGTCGCGTAGTCGATGAGCTGCAGCTCAAAGCCGGTCGGCGTCGTCAACGTGATCGGACTCGGATGCAGATTCGCCATCAGCGCGTCCCACACCTGTAGTGCGCCGGCGCTGCCGGTCAATTTCGAATCGCGATTGTCGTCGTAACCGACCCACACCACGGCGAGGTGCGTTGCGTCGAAGCCGGCGAACCAGCTGTCGCGGAAGTCGTCGGACGTACCGGTTTTACCGGCGACGCCGCGCATCGCGAAGCGCGACGCGTGTGCGGTGCCGCGCTGCATCACCAGCGTCAGTGCGTAGTTCAGTTGCGCAACAGCCTGAGGCTGCGCTACCTGGTGAATCTCCAGCGGATAACGGTTCAACGTCGCGCCGGCTTCGTCTTCGACGGCGAGCACGGTCTTGACCGGCGTTGCGAAGCCGCCGCTCGCGAACACGCCATAAAGCCGCGTCATCTCGAGCGGCGTCAGATCGATGGCGCCGAGCAACAGCGACGGATACGCGGGCGGCTGTTCGATGCCGGCAAACGTCGCGATGCGGGCCGCAACTTTATCGACCCCAACAGCCTCGCCAAGGCGCACCGTCGCGAGATTGAGCGAGTCGCCGAGTCCGCGCACGAGCGGTACCGGGCCATGGAATTCGTTGTCGAAGTTGTGCGGTTCCCATGGCGGGGTTTTGCCGTGTGTATCGGTCTGCAGCAGCGGCGCGTCTTCGATGATCGATGCGAGGTTGTATTGCCCGCTCTCGAGCGCCGTCAGATAGACGACCGGTTTCAACAGCGACCCGACCGGGCGGCGCGCGTTCAACGCGCGGTTGAATCCCTGGAACCCGGCCTTGCGTCCGCCGACCACGGCGGAAATCTCGCCGGTCTGGTTGTTCGCCACGAGCACCGCCGATTCGAGATCACCGTGCGGCAGCTTGCGATCGGTTTCGATGCGGTCGAGCGTGACGGCCACCGCCTGTTCGGCGGCATCCTGCACGCGCGGTTCCAGCGTGGTGAACACGCGATAGCCGCGCGACGCGAGCTCCGTTGCATCGTAGTCGTGGCCGAGTTGTTCGCGTACCAGATCGAGGAACGCCGGATAGTAACCGCCGCCTTGGCGCGCAGAACGCGTCAGCGCAAGCGGTTGTCTGATCGCTTTCGAATGCTGTTCGGCGGTGATGAGGCCGAACTCGCTCATCTGCCCGAGCACGAGGTCGCGGCGCGAACGGGCGCGCTCAGGATGCGTGAACGGGTTGTAGTACGACGGGCCGCGAATCACCGCGATGAGCAGCGCGATCTCGGCCGGGTCGAGTTCCGACAGCGGCTTGTTGAAGTAGAACTGGCTGCCGAGGCCGAAGCCGTGCACGGCGCGCTCGCCGTCCTGGCCGAGGTAGATCTCGTTGATGTACGCGTTCAACAGATCGTCTTTCTGATAACGCGCGTCGAGGATCACCGCCATCGCGAGTTCCTTGAGCTTGCGCCACAGCGTGCGGCGATTGTCGAGGAAATAGCTCTTCACGAGCTGTTGCGTGAGCGTGCTGCCGCCTTGGGAAAGATCGCCCGAACGAAGGTCCGCTATCGCGGCGCGCGCGATGCCTTTCAAGTCGAAGCCGGCGTGCGAATCGAAGTTGCGATCCTCGACTGCTTTCAAACCTTCGCTCAGCAGCGTCGGCGTTTCCTGCGGCGTGAGAATCAGCCGGTCTTCGCCGTGCGTTGCGAAGAAGCTGCCGATCAGCGGCGGCTCCAGCCGTACGAGGCTCGCGGGTTCGCCGTTCTCGTACAACGTGTCGATGGCGTGGTCGGCGATGCGCACGCGGATTTCGGTCGGTGGTCGTGGTCCGTCGCTGAACGTGAACGCGCGCAACGTGGCGCGCACCTCGTTGCCGTTATGCGCGTAGCTGCCCGGCGCATTCGACGGCCCGCGCCGATAACCGAGTCGCTTCAATTCCACTTCGAGTTCGTCGGCTTCGACCTCGAACCCGGGATACAACTCGATCGGCTGTGCGTAGACGCGCGCCGGCACGGACCAGCGCCGCCCATCGAACGTCGACGTGATCAGGTGATCGAGGTACAGCAGATAGCCCGCGATCAGTGCAACGCCCAGACAACCGGCAATCAGCAGATTGCCGATGATCAGACGTTTCGCGCGACTACCTGCCGGCTGCTTGGCTTTCTTACGCGGCATACGCCGTCGGGTTTACACCGGCGACGGATTCTCCGGACGCCGTCCGAACAGCGAGGCGATTTTGCGGAGCACGGCTTTCACACCGCGCCAGACTTTGGGCAGCAACCAACATAGAGCCAGCAGGAAGAGCGCCAGGAGGATGAGGAATATAACGGGATGCGCCAGCGCTGCCCAGAGACCGGCGAACACCGCGAGATCTTCGGCAATCGAGGCGAACCAGTTGCTGAACGGCTCCGGCGACGTGTTGATCAGCAACCGCGAGCCCGCTTTCGTTGCGTGCGTTGCCGCGGTAATGCCGCCGCCGACGAGACCCGCGGCGACCGCGAGTGCGGGCGTGACGTCGCCCACCGCGCCGGCCGCCAGCATCGCGCCGGCCGGAATGCGGATGAACGTATGCAGCGCATCCCACGTGCTGTCGACGCCGGGAATCTTGTCGGCGAAGAACTCGACGCAGTACATGAAGCACGCAGCGATGATCACGAGCGGGTCTTCGACGATCGTCAAAGTGTCCGGCAAATGGACGTAGCCCGCGTTGCCGGCGAGGCCGAGCATGGCGACCGCGGCGTACAGATTGATACCGCTGGCCCACGCCACGCCCATCGTCAGTGCAAGCGTGTGGATCAACGTCTGATATTCACCCATCGAGTCCGCTCCGCGGCGTCAGTGTGGCGGCCCTTAATAGGCTGCGGCGGCTGAACGCAGCCTGAATGGAATCACCGCGTCGAGGCGGCGCCGTTGCCGCGCTCGGCGCGGGCCTTGGCGACCAGGAAGTTCACGACGTCGAACGCTTTCTTGCGCGGCACGGTATCCATGTTGACCGCGTAGTGATCCGCAACCGTCAGATACGGCACGCTGTTGACGTGCAGCGCTCGCTCGCGGCGCCCCGCTTCGGTAGCAGACTTCACGATGGCAGGGGAGTTGAACGCGGTGAGAAATGCATCGCGCGAAATACCGTGGCCATCGACGAAGTCTGCGATCGTCTCCGCCGTGTAGAACTGTTTGGCGTTGTCGTGGATCGCTTTGAAGATGCGCTCGTGGTTTTCGTCCAGCGCATTCAGACTCTGCAGCGTGAAGTAGGTCTGTGCGAGCAGACTCCATTCGGGTGAGAACGACACCGGACTGCGATCGAACGCCGCTTCCTTCGGCGCACCGCGCAGCCAGTCGTTCACCATCGGGTCGAAGTTGCGGCAATGCACGCAACCATACGAGAAGAATTCGGTCACCCGGATCGGCCCGACCGAGGGCGCCGTGGTTCCGTCGATGATCTTGTAGTGCGTGCCCTCGACGAACTCACCCGACACATCGATGGCGGTGGATCGGAACAGTCCGTAGCCGCCGACCACCGCCACGATCAGCACCGCGAACGCAATGACGCCGTTGCGGATCGTTATCAGTCGTTTGTCGGGTTTGGATTTCGTCAACGCCCGTCTCCGCTCGTTAGGAATCTGGCGCAGCAGTGTACCGTCCTGCACCGGCTCGGCATAATCTAACCGACTCATTCGGTGTCGTACGTCATGAGCGAACGCTACACGCTGTATCACTTCCCGAGCTGCCCCTACTGCGCCCGCGTTCGGGATTTTCTCGACGAGACCGGCATCGACATGGAGATGCGCAACATCCACGCCGACCCACAAGCGCTGCACGATCTGCGCACGGGCGGCGGTAGCACCACGGTTCCCTGTCTGCGCATTCAGCGCGACGGGCAGGTGGAATGGATGTACGAGTCGTTGGACATCATCGAATACTTGCGGCGCGCGGGCTGAGCTTCGATTCCCGGTGGAGGTGGAGACTTGTTGCGCTGGACACGCTCGAGCCGTCCCTGGGCGCTCTCCCATGCGCCATCCATGGCGCAAGAGGGTCCTGCGCAACAAGTCTCCACCTCCACCTGATCGCCGCGTCCCACCTAACGTTTGGGGTATTGCGCGTAGGGCGTGAACCGATGCCCTAGTCGTGATGCGACCGATACATCCATGGAGGTTCGAAAGAGCCGGCCCAGATCCCGACGCGGTCGTGTTGAGCGTCGAGTTCTTCCTGCTGAATGTACTTCTTGCCGATGCCGACGGTGAGCGCGTGGCCGTCGCGGACCATGCGGCCGGAGAGGCTGTTGCGGCGGTCGGCGGCGAGATATTCGTCGGAGTTCTTTGGCGGCGCCGTGCCGTCGGGGATGAGATTGCATGATGCGACGATGCGCGATTTGCTGACGGCGAACAGCGGCAGACACACGATGGGGCGGTCCGATACGAGTTCCTCGAGGTGGCGCGTGGCGGCGCGGCCGCAGCTGTAGTCGGCACCGTTTTTATCGAGGCAGGTCTGATCGGCTTCCATCGCGTCGATGCCGATCAACTGCACTTCGATGCCTCTGACGAACAGCGTTTCGCCGTCGATTGCGTTTGCCGGCGCGGGACCGAGGAGGCCGTCGGGTTGGTCGCTCGGATCGCGGAACTGGTCGATGTTGTTGATGGCGGCAACGCCGATGATCAGCAGGATGCCGACGAGCACGCGCGCCCAGCCGAATTCGAACGTGCTGCCGTGCAGGCGCTCGAGTATGCCGTCTAACGGGTTATCGATGGCGCGCACGCCGTAAGTGATGATCGCCACGGTCAATACTCCGAACGCAATCAGTTCAGGGAGTTCGAAGTCCGAGATCGACGCGCCGCGCTGCACGGCGGACGCCA
>JANLUG010000424.1:0-3324 GCA_031363335.1 Gammaproteobacteria bacterium | reverse complement strand
GTCTTGCGAGCAATCAACAAGCGCATCGCGCGCATTACATGTCCAGCGAACTCGGCTACCAGGCACTGTTCGACCGGGAGTTCTATTCATGCCGCGTCGGGCATGCCAAACCGGATCCGGCGTATTTCCGCCACATCCTTGGCGAACTGAAGTTAGCGCCGGATCAGGCTTTGTTCATCGACGACGTCGAACCAAACGTCGTGTCCGCGCGGGAAGTGGGAATTCCCAGCGTGCATTTCGCGGCCAACGCCGGTGTCGAGGTGCTCACCGGACATTTGGCCGAACACGGGATTCGTATCGGCTGACTACGCAGGTACAACTGCGAGTGGATCGCCGGGTGGTGTCTTGTCGCGACACTTCGCAGGCGTGAATCCCATCTCCCGCCGAAACGCTGCAACGAACGCGCTCGTCGATTCATAGCCCGCCTCGAGTCCGGCGACCGTCACTGAAGCGCCGCCGCTGAGTAACTCCATCGCGTGCATCAAGCGCAGTCGACGCCGCCATTCGGTGAAGCGCAGTCCGGTCTGGTCGCGAAACAGGCGCTGCAGCGTGCGCGGGCTCGCGCCGCAGCCGTCGGCGATCTGTGCGAGTTCGAGCCGGTTTGAAGGATCCTTCTGCAACCGTTCGGCAACTGCCAGTGCGCGACGGTCCTGCGGAAGTATCAGCGATGCAGGGAGTGTCTGCGCGTGCGTGAGTTCGTCCAGCAATACCTGCACCAAGCCGCCGTGCAGCGCTTGGTCATCTTGCAGCATGCCGATCTTCACGATGCGCAACACCAGTTCGCGCAGCAGCGGCGTGACCTGCAGCGCGCGGCCCACTTGAGGCAGTCGGTCCGAGATCTCCGGTGCGACATAGAGGGTGCGCATGCTGTAGTCGCCGCGCGCGTGGATCTCGTGATGTACGCCAGGCGGTGCCCAAACCGCTCGTGCCGGCGGCACGATCCAGAACGTATCCTGCAGCGTGACGCGCATGACCCCTTGGGCCGCGTAGATGAGCTGGCCCCACTGATGCGCGTGCGATTCGATGCGATGGCCGTTGTAGTAGGTGGCGGCCATGCTGCGAACGACGATCGACATTTCGATTCAGCCCGGCGCGCGCGACCCGACCGGCCAGGGAATTCCCGCGTCGTACTGCATCGCCGCGAACCGATTGCCTTCGGTATCGAGGAAGAACGCGACATTGCCGACGCCTTCGATGCGGAACTCCGACATCGCGATGGTGCCGCCATTGGCAATCACCGCTGCGATCACCGTTTTGACGGACGTCACGCTGAACGAGCACTCGAAGCCGCGCGTGCCGGTGCCGGTCAGCGGTTGGCGGCGACCCTGCAACGCGCCGAGCGCGCCGGGTTGGGCGGCCGTACCGGTGAAAATCTGGTAGAAGCCCGGCGGCCCCCACGGTTCGATGCGCCATTCGAACACGGCTTCGTAAAACCGTTTGGCGCGTTCGACGTCGTCGCATTCGATGGCGAAGTGGCTGAGATTCGCTGGCATGTGGTTCTCCCCTTGTGAGCCACAACCTTAACCGGGCAGTGGGCTGCGCTTTGTCGACAGTCTGTCACTTAGTGTGTCGCACACGACAGAAGGGGATGTCTACACCCGGACGGCTTCAGGCTCAGTGTTCTTGGAGAAAGCGCGGCCGACGACCGCTCGTGCAGTCTCGTAATACCTTGCAGCCGTCGATAGCCGTGGCACATCGAACAGGGGCTGTTTGAATTCACACAGAAAGTTGATGTAGCGCCTGACGTGCGGTGTGCGCGGTCGCGGCTCTACGCCGTGCACAGACCACGGCGAGTTCAGGAACAGCACCAGGCGGTTGGCGCGATACGCGATTCGCTTCGCGGCAACCACGCGCGTCGGCATGATGCTCGACCCTTCCGAATAAGCGAGTGGTCCGGTGGCTTTGTACAGGATCAGACCGCCGCCCGGCGTGTCGTCGTCCGGCGCGCGGCAGTACAACAGCGCGTTGAAGAGTTTTGTCGGACGATCTAGGTGCGGCGATCGCACGCTCGATGCACGCACCACCGGCGAATTGACGCCGAACTGACAGTCGAGCGAGATCTCTTCGGTGAACTCATCGTCCTTCTCGCGAAGCGCGACGCGAAATGTCTCAAGCGGTCGTCCGGCCAGTTGCTCGAGACCGGGATTGATCGTCAACAACTGCGACTTCACCAACGGCAGAATGTCGCGCCAGAACTCCACCGACACCGGATATCGAAAGAACTGCTTCCACGCCGGCGCAATGGCCGGATGTACCGCCACGTCGGCCGCCGAAAGCAGGTACAGGTGATTGTTCCTGACGCGTCGACCGCGACGGTTGACGATGTCGACGGGTGGAAATTGCGCCGCAAGAGACTCGTAAAGCGCGGCGTCGAGTGCGTCGTCGATCACCAGGTGCGGAAACGGGTCCGTCTCCAGTGTCATAGACCGCGCGCGCGCCAGTGCGTTGATCATTCCCGCGCTCCGTTCCCATAGGTCTCGCGCAACCGTGCGTCGGCGATGTTCGTGCCGCTGTACATGCCCTGAATCGGAAACTGAAACGGCGCGTCGATCGTCTTGCGCAACGCAGCGACCACCGAAACGTTGGGACCGTCCGTCATCACGCGGCGCAACGCGACACTGAGCGGTCGTCGGGTGCGCTTGCCGTGCTTACCGATACGCAGCAGGTGCAGCAGCGATCCTTTCCGGCTCCCGTCCACCGCGCAACGCTCCTGCAGTTCTGCGCGACTCAACGTTACAGACTCGCTGCCGTCGCCGATCTCGAGGCCGTGATTGCCTGCAATCGACAGCCGCAGGATCTCGTAGCCGTTCGCTGCGGCGAGGTCGTGAAACAGAATCGGGTTGAAACTGAAGAAGCCGTGATTCAGATAGTTGACGAACGGCAACACGTGCAGCATGACGCCGCCGACGCGACACAGCGCGTGCGCGTTGCCGAACACCGCCGCCTGATTGAAGACGTGTTCGCCGGTGCCGTTGTTGGTGACGAGGTCGAACGTCTCGGTAAATCCGTAGTGCACGGCGATGTCGCGATTCAGATCCATGACGAGGCTGTTGTATCGCGCATTCACGTCGATCGTTCGATAAGTGGTGAATCCGAGTGCGCGATAGTAGTCGGCGGTGCTCGCGTTCAGTGCGTCGCCCCGGCGCCTCGAGATTTCCTGCAACAGCGCAGCGTCGAAGCGAAGCAACTGCTTCTCGAGCCGCGCCTTCGTGCTGTCGATATCGCCTGATCGCGGTTTGAACGTCTGGTTACCGAGTTCGACGACGGTCGGTGCAATCGGGAGATGCGCTCGAAGGTCCGCGACCAGGTGCATCATCAATGAGT
>JANLUG010000422.1:0-4171 GCA_031363335.1 Gammaproteobacteria bacterium | reverse complement strand
GAAGAACGGTTCGAACAGGTTGTCGACGCGGTCCTCGGGAACGCCAGGACCTTCGTCGATCACGTTCAGATAGGGGCGATCGGTTGTTGGATCGATACCACCTTCGATCGTCAGAACCGCGTTCCCCGTCGTTTCCTTGCTGTAGCGCAAACCGTTGACCGCGAGGTTCGTCACCGCCTGACCGAGCTGGCCCGGATCGACGCGTACTTCGGTCGCGTCCGGATCCACGGAGATGCTTATGTCCACTGCGTCGGGCATCGACTGTCGGAACTCCGTTACGAAATCGGTCAGCCAGTTCTTCAGATTGAGTCTAATCGCCGAGGGTGGTTTGCGCCGTGACAGCTCGAGCACATTCTCTATAACGCCGTTCATCCGGCGCGATTGCATGTTGATGATGTCGGTCAGCCTCGTGTCGCCCTTGTCGAGGTTGCGCGATTCGCTCAGCAGCTGCCCCGCGTGGCTGATGGCGCCCAACGGATTGCGAATCTCGTGCGCGATGCTCGCGGACAGCCTGCCCAAGGCGGCAAGTTTCAGTTGTTGCGCCTGCTGTTGGATCTCGACGGTGTCTTCCAGAAAGACGATCACGTCGGCGTCGGGTCGCTCCGGTCTCACTGCGCTGAAGTTCGCGCGAATCTCAGGCGTGGTTGGCGCGATCTCGAATGGCCCCGTTCTGACGCGCGTGTCGGATCGCCACGCCCCCAAACGCTCCAACAGCGGGTCCGGCAGTGCCGGTGCCGATTCGTCGTGCGCTGCAAGGCCCAGCAGCGAGCGAGCCGACTGGTTCAGCACGCGCGGATGATCGTCGCCGTCGACAACGATGATCCCGGTTCGCATGCGTTGGATGATCGAGCGGTTGACCCGCTCGAGATCGGCCACCTCGGCCGCGCGCGACAGCGAGGTGATTTCGGTGCGACGCAGCCGCGCGGACAGGGATTGGATCGCCATCGACGTGGCGAAATAAATCGTGCCGAGAATGCCGGCCTGAAAATAGTCGCTGCGGTAGTCGGGCGGTACCAGCGAGACGTAGAACTCTTCGTAGAGCACCACGATAGTGGCGACCGCTGCGAGAAATGCACTGACCCGCCCCGTGACGAGTACCGAACCGGCCGCGACGGCGACGAGAATCACCACGCCGAGTCCGCTTCCCACGCCGCCCGACAGATACATCAGCCAGGCGAGCGCTGCGATGTCGAACAGCACGAAGACGACCGCGCCGAGCTGTCTTCGGAACAGCCGCGCGGGAAGCGCCTGTGTGCTCATCGCGCTGAGCAGATTGATGCCCGTGTAGAAGAGCGCAACCCACAGGAATGTCTCGGGTCGAAGTCGGCCGAGGCGAGTCTCGGTGTAGTGCTGCAGGAACATCGCGAGCAGCGCAACGCCGACAAATACGCGGTAGTAGTTGTAGACCTTAAGCAAATTGATGTTGAGCTGGAAACGTCGTTGCTCGATCTCGGCAACGATGTCGTCTGGGAGCGAGATCATGCGGCGTGTCAGCCGAAGAGGCGCCGGTACCAGGGCTTACTCGGTTTCGGCGCCGGCGGCACCGGATCGGCGGGGCGCACCGGAATGTCGACGCCCGGCGGCGTATCGATGGTGATCGGCGCGGGCACACTCGGACGATCGATCATGCCGAACGTCATCATGTTGAGCCACGACCGGTCGCGATCGAATGTCTGTTGGCGGAACACGAAGTGGCCCTGATCATCGAATGCCGGATAGCGTGGGTCGTTGACGGCGAGGATTCGTAACGCATCGTTGGCCGCGTCGGGCAGGCCGAGCCGCCAGTTCGCTTCGATCAGAATGGCCAGCGCGTCGTCCACCGATTGTGATTGCGAGTAGTGCTCTACGACGTTGCGCGCGCGGTTGGCCGCTGCGACATACGCACCGCGTCGCATGTAAAACTTCGCGACGTTGATCTCGTATTTCGCGAGCACGTTGACGAGAAAGATCATGCGCTGCCGTGCGTCGGCTGCGTATTCGCTGTCGGGATGGCGGTGCAGGAATTCCGCGAAATCGTCGAATGCCTGTTTCGAAGACGTCGGGTCGCGTTTGCTGATGTCGGTGGCGGCGAATCGATCGAGCAGTCCGCGGTCTTTGTTGAACTCCGCGAGGCCCTTGATGTAGTACGCGTAGTCGACGTTCGGATGCTGCGGGTGCAAGCGAATGAACCGGTCCGCGGCGCTGCGCGCGGCCTCCGGTTGATACGACATGAAGTTCGCGTAGATCAATTCGAGCTGCGCTTGTTCTGCGTATCGTCCGAACGGAAACCGGGCCTCGAGTTTCTGCAGCTTCGTGATCGCGTCGCGATAGTTGCCTGAGCGCAGGCTCGACTGAGCGCTGCGATACAACATCTGCTCGGACGACTTCTGGTCTTCGTCCTCTTCCTTGTCGTGACCACCAAAGGGCCACAACGCACAACCGCCGAGTAAGCTGAGCAGGGCGGCCAGAACAACGATGCGTGTCATCTATACGGAGCCGAGCGTTAAAATCGCGGTAGTTTACTCGGACTGTGCCGAAAGTCTGATCAATTCTCGCGGTAGGCTCGCGGTAGGAAGGAATGCATTGCCGAACGACGCAAACATCAACCGGGCGATCCTGATCGAGGCGAACCTCGCCGGGCAACGCATCGACAAAGCTGCGGCGCTGCTGCTGCCGGAGTTTTCGCGGACCCAGCTGGTGGAGTGGGTCAGAGACGGCAGCCTGACGCTCGACGGCCGGGTGGTTCCGGCGAAGCAGCGCGTGTTCGGCGGCGAAGCACTCGTCTTGAGGGCCGTGTCGCCGTTGCCGGCCCGTTGGGACGAGCCGCAGGTCGTCGGGTTTCGGCGCGTGTTCGAGGACGCTGATCTGCTGATCGTGGACAAGCCGGCCGGCGTGGTGGTTCATCCGGGTGCGGGCAATCCCGATCACACGTTGGTCAATGGGCTGTTGCAGATTCTTCCGGAGCTCGCGGCGCTTCCTCGTGCCGGCATCGTGCATCGTTTGGACAAAGACACGAGCGGATTGCTCGTGGTCGCAAAATCCGCGCCGGCGTTGCGGCAATTGAGCGCGGCGCTCGCACGCCACGACGTCACGCGTCGGTATCGCGCAGTCGTCGAAGGCGTACTGACGGGCGGTCGTACGATCGATGCGCCGATCGGCCGCGATCCAACCAACCGATTGCGCCAGCGCGTTGCATCGATTGGCCGCCCCGCGTTGACACGCGTTCAGCTACTCGAACGCTTTCGCGCGCATTGCCTGGTGACCGCCGAACTCGCTACGGGCCGCACGCATCAGATTCGTGTGCATCTGTCGTCGGTCGGCCACCCGCTGGTCGGCGATGGCCGCTACGGGGCGCGTGGCCGACTACCGTCTCGCCCCTCAATGGAATTGCTGGAAGCAATTCGGGGGTTCCGGCGTCAGGCGCTTCACGCGGCCGAACTGGAGTTCGCGCACCCGATTACAGGCGTGCCGATGAGCTTTGCATCGCCGCTACCCGACGATCTCGTGCATCTGATTGCGTCGCTCTCTCGCGATCGGGTTGCCGCGGAAGAGAGCGAGACATCCCATTGATCGTCACCGAGTCGATTGCGCCGCGCTGGCCCGCGCCGCGCCGCGTCCGTGCGGTCGCTACGACGCGGAACGGCGGCGCCAGCAGCGGGCCATACGCATCGTTCAATCTCGCGACGCACTGCGGCGACGATCCGGCGCGCGTGGCCGAGAATCGCGCGCGCCTCGCCGCCGTCCACGTCACGCCAATGGTGTGCTGGCTGAATCAAGTACACGGTATCGACGTCGTCGATGCCGGTATCGATCACGCGGCCCCTCCAACTGCGGATGCGGCACTGTGCCACTCAACCCATCGCGCCTGCGCGATTCTCACTGCGGATTGCGTGCCGGTGTTGCTCTGCGACCGAGCCGGAACAATGGTCGGCGCGGCGCACTGTGGCTGGCGAGGATTGGCCCACGGCGTTCTCCGCGCGGCCGTGGAGCAACTGCCGACCGACAACGAGAATCTGATGGCGTGGTTAGGCCCGGGGATCGGACGTGAGCGCTATGAGATCGGTGAGGACGTTCGCGACGTTTTGCTCGCTGAAATTCCGGCGACGGTTGTCGAACGTGCACTGCGACCGTCGATGAAATCCGGCAAGTGGCAGGCAGATCTTTACGAATTAGCGCGTTCGGAGCTCGCCGG
>JANLUG010000051.1:0-5538 GCA_031363335.1 Gammaproteobacteria bacterium | reverse complement strand
CCGCGCGCTCGATCTCGTCGATCGCGTTCGGAATGTCCTTGAGTCGATGTACGATGCGGGTCGCCGGCGGCGACTCGGGATTGTGCGCTTCGAAGTTGACCCAGATCGTCGCAATCCCGAGATCGGCGGCACCGCCGATGTCGTCGATGGGGTTGTCGCCAACGTGGATCATCTGATGCTCGCGAACGTCGGTGTGTGCGAGCGCAGCGCGGAACATTTCCGGCGCCGGTTTCGGGGCACCGACATCGGCCGCCGAAAAGGCGAAGCGAAAGAACCGGTCGAGCCCGAGCCGCGCGATGTCGGCGTTGCCGTTGGTCAGCGCGCCGAGTTGGTGGCGCTGCGCCAGCTGCTCGAGTACATCCAGTGCATCGTCGTAAAAACTGACCTTGTGGCGCTCCGCAAGAAACAGCTGGAACGCTTCCGAGGCGAGCTGACGCGCCTCGTCGGGGTTGCGTCCCACTGAGGCAATCGCCTGCTCGAACACGGCCTCGCGGATGCGCGAGAGATTGTGCGCGAGCTCCGGCCGTTCGACGACGACGCGTTGGCGGATCGCCAGAAAATCCTCGGGCTTCAAGGTGGCGTTCAACTCTGGAATGCGTGCGTCGAACCATTGCCGTGTGACGCGCTCGGCGTTGCGGATCACTGCATCGATATCCCACAGCGTGTTGTCGAGATCGAACGTGACGACATCGATGCGCGGCATCGCTCAGGAACGCTTCGCGCGCGGATGGCTCGCGTCGTACACCTTGGCGAGGTGTTGGAAATCGAGGTGCGTATAGATCTGCGTCGTCGAGATGTCGGTGTGTCCGAGCAGCTCCTGCACGGCGCGCAGGTCGCCGCTCGATTCGAGCAGATGGCTCGCAAAGCTGTGACGCAGCATGTGGGGATGCACCGCGTTGGTGCCGAGTTGACGCGTGCTCAGCAGACGCAAGCGCTGCTGTACCGTGCGTCGACCGATGCGGTTGTTGCCGCGCGCCGAGAAGACCGGCGCCGACGGATCTATTGTGTCGCGCTGCGCGAGATACGCGCGCATCGCCCGGATGCAATGCGAACCTAGCGGCACCTGACGCACCTTGCGGCCTTTGCCGGTCACGGTAACGAAACCTTCGGTCAGGTCGAGATCCTTGACGTCGAGTGCGACGAGCTCGGCTAGACGAAGGCCGCTTCCGTAGAAAAGTTCGACCATTGCGGCATCGCGAAGGTCGAGCGTGCTGGTCGCTTCGAAGTTGAGCAGCTGCGCCGTCTGGTCGGTATCGAGCAGCTTCGGCAGGCTGCGCCTCGATTTCGGTGCGCGCACGACGCTCGCCACGTTACCGTCGACTGCGCCGATACGAGCGAGATAGTTGAGGAACGATCTGATGCACGAGAGCGCGCGCTGGATGCTGCGCGTGGCGCCGCCGCGTCGGTGTAATGCGCTGATGTGTTCGCGGACGTGCGCAGAGCGCACCGCTTTCCATTTGACGACGTCCAGCGACGCCGCGAATGCCCCAAGGTCGCGGCGATACGCGTCGAGCGTATGCGTTGAGTACTGCCTTTCGTGATGCAGGTGCTCGACGTAGTGAGCGATGTCGACGCCGAGTCGGTTGGTGTCAGCGGCCGTCATCGTGATCGACACGGGCCAGCAATCGCGTGAGAACACGCGACAGTACGTCGCCGATGTAGCGCACGAACAGCGTGCCCATTTCGGGGCTGAAGCGCATCGGATCGCGGCTGCCGATCGCAAGTACGCCGATCAGATCGCCGTGGCGCAGTTGAATCAGTGCGGCGGATCCGTCGGCGGCAGCCGCGTCGCCGAACAAGTTCTGAAATTCGTCGCTGCGCAACAGACCGCAAGACAACCCGGTCGTTTGGGTGAGCTGAACGAGCGGCAGTTCCTGGGCGGAGCTTCGATAGATCAGATGCCGCAGCGAGGTGAACGGACTCGGATGCGAGACGAAGCAGCGGGCGTGATCTGCCGCGAAGTCGTCGATGAGCGTGTCCGCAAGAACGCCGTCGATGGCATCGAGACCTTCGCAATCGAGCGCGCTGAGCGTGAAGCGGCGCGTCTTCTCGAACAGCGTGTCGTTGGTGTTTGCCGCGCCGACGAGGTGGGTGAGGCGCCGGCGCATGTCGATGTTGCGTTCACGCAGGATGGCTACCTGGCGCTCTACCAGCGAGATGGCTTCACCGGAGTCGTGCGGGAGGCTCAGGTCTGTGAGCAGCATCGGGTGACGGCCGAAGAAATCCGGGTTCTCCCGAAGGTAGCGCATCACGGTATCTTCGTTGCGCGCGTCCACGACCACGGCTTCTGCTTTCATACGTCGATATGTCCTTCATAGACGAGACAGGCGGGTCCGAGCATCCGCAACGATCGGCCGACACCCTCCCATTTGACTTTGACCTTGCCGCCGGGCAGCGAAATCTTGACGCGCTCGGAGAAGCGGCCGGTCAGCACGCCGGCGACGGTCGCGGCGCAGGCACCGGTGCCGCACGCACGCGTCTCGCCGACGCCGCGTTCGAACACGCGCAAACGTGCGAAACTTGCGTCGATCACCTGACAGAAGCCGACGTTGACGCCGCGCGGGAAACGTTCGTGGCTCGACAAGAGCGGGCCGAGAGTCGCCACCGGTGCATCGTTGACGGAATCGACGAACAACACTGCGTGCGGGTTGCCGACCGACACCGCGACAATTTCCACTTCCTGATTGCCCACGGCAATGCGATGGACGGTGCCCGATTCGTTGGTCACGAATGGAATCTGCTCCGGCACCGTCGTCGGCACGCCCATGTCGACTTCCACTGTGTCGTCGTCGCGCAGCAGCGTCGTGATGACGCCATTGCCCGTCTGCAGGCGCAGTTCGGTTTTTACGGACAAGCCGCGATCTACCACGAACTTCGCGAAGCAACGCGCGCCGTTGCCGCATTGTTCCGCTTCGCTGCCGTCGGCGTTATAGATGCGATAGCGGAAGTCGCTGTCCGGATCGGTCGGCGGCTCCACGCACAGCAGTTGGTCGAAACCGATGCCGGTGTGTCGATCGGACAGGCGTGCAATCAGTTCCGGCGACAGACGCACATCCTGGCTGATCTGGTCGATGACCATGAAGTCGTTGCCGAGTCCGTGCATCTTGCTGAATTGGATCTGCATGCCCGACAGCCTATCGATCAGACTCGATATTGCAACGGCGCGGCGCTCTGCGGCACGTCTTCCAGTGCTGACGATGGCACTTCGGCGCGCAGTTGATCGGCGATCGTCTCGCGCCGGCGAACGATTGCGAACGACGTACCGTCCACCAGTACTTCGGCAGCCCGATTGCGGCTGTTGTAGTTCGAGCTCTGCACGAATCCGTATGCGCCGGCGCTGCGAATCGCCAGTAGCGTTCCTTCGGCCAGCGTGAGGTCGCGGTCGTGCGCGAGAAAGTCGGCGCTCTCGCAGACCGGACCGACGACGTCCCAGTTCGCGCGTACGCCGCCGTGCGGCGGTGCTTCGACCGCACTGATGCCGTGCCAGGCCTGATACAGCGTCGGGCGGATCAGATCGTTCATCGCGGCATCGATGACGGCGAAGTTGCGTGCATCGGGCTCGCGTGCCGGCTTCAGATACTCGACGCGGGTCAGCAATACGCCGCCGTTGGCGACCAGAAAGCGGCCGGGCTCCACGGAGACGTTCAGCGAGCGGCCCTGCAGCAGACCTTTGATCTGCGCCGCGTATCCGGCCACGTCGAATTCCGGTTCGTCGCGGTACGTGACGCCGAAGCCGCCGCCGAGATCGAGATGCTCGATGCGGATGCCTTCCCGTTCGAGCGTATCGACGAGCGACAGCAGGCTCTGCAGGGCTTCGACGAGCGGTCCGGGTTTCGCGATCTGCGAGCCGATGTGGCAGTCCACCCCGACTACCTCGAGCCACTGCGAGTTCGATGCACGCCGGTACATGGCGAGCGCTTCGTCGCGCGGCACACCGAACTTGTTGGACTTCAATCCGGTCGAGATATACGGATGCGTACCCGCATCGATGTCGGGGTTGACGCGCACCGAGATGCGCGCGCGCCGCGACAGCCGTTGCGCGTGCCGGTCGAGACGTTCCAGTTCCGCCGCGCTCTCGACGTTGAACGAACCGATGCCGAGTTTCAGCGCGAAGTCGATCTCGCTGCCGGACTTGCCGACACCGGAGAAAATCACTTTTGACGGATCGCCGCCGGCGCGGATCACGCGCTCGAGTTCACCGCCGGACACGATGTCGAAACCGGCGCCGAGCGAGGCGAACAGATTCAGGATCGCGAGATTGCCGTTCGCCTTTACCGCATAGCAGATTCGATGTGGCAGCGGCGTTAGCGCGGTGTCGAGTTTTGTGTATTGCGATTCGAGATGGGCACGCGAGTAGACATACGTCGGCGTACCGCAGCGTTGCGCGATCTGCAGCAACGACGTGTCTTCGAGATGGGCGACGCCATCGCGAAATGACAGTGCATCGTTCACCACAGGACGCTCGCGGGCTTCGGTGGATTAGGGTCGGGCAACCGCAGCGGACCCTTCTGGCCGCAAGTCGCGACCATCAGTAGCAACAGCAAAACCATTGAGAACCGCGACACGTGGACGCCCGCCGACAAAGCGCGCAAGTATACACGCTAAGCGACGGTCGGGCGCCGCGCGGCCTCCGTCTCGGTCGACTGCTGCAGCAGCGCGCCGAGCCTTACGCTGCGAGGATCGACGCGCAGGCTTCCACCGCGATACGGCCTTGCCAACGTTTCGAACAGCAGTGCCTCGTTCGCGCAACGGTGCGCGCGGAAGCGGTCGCCGGTGCGCTCGACGATCACGAATCCATCCGCAAGCGCAAAGGCGAAGCGGCCGACACGCGCGTCTTGGAGGAATGCTTCCGCCAGACGTGCCCACAGCGTTGTGACGCGCTCTTCGATCGCGCGCTCGCGTTCGCCGCCGACGCAGCGCACGTGCAGCGACACGGGCGGTGTCGTGAGCAATCCGATGAGAACGGCGATCAACCCATCGTCGCCCTTGTGTCCGCGAGGGGCGATGCCGTCGCCGCTCACGTCGAGCACATCGATGCCGGCAACGAGGCTGGTGTGGAAGCCGCTGAAGTCCAACGAATCGTCCCAGTCGCTGACGATCGCATCGCCCTGCGCCGACTCTTCCGCGTTGATGATCAGCAGCGTCGATGGCGCCAACGATTGACCAGCCGCGGTTTGTGCCAGCAGTTCGAACATTCGAGCGCACGCTTGCCGGTGCACATCGGCAATACGCAGATTGTCGATGCCGAGTCGATTCAAGTGAGCCCAAGCGGTCACGGCGGCCAGGCGCGGCGCGGTGAAGATGCGGGCGTTGCCATCGTGCAGACGCCACCCGCCGTCGTGTGCTTCCAGCCGTACCATTCCGGCGACGCGCTTCGGCCACAGTGCCGGGTTGATGCGGGGAAGAATCCCGTCGCGCGGTTCGATCAGCTGGGCGATCCGTTCACCGATCGGTTTGAGACGCGCGTGTACGTGGGGCGATGGGCGGGCCGGCGCGGACGCGAGCCGGGCCAAGTGCTGGTGGGCGCGCTGCAGCTCG